>MDVR01000088.1 GCA_001940725.1 Candidatus Heimdallarchaeota archaeon LC_2
AATTATAAATAATTACAAGCATCGTTCACCTGCTGTCCGTGGAAAATTAAAAGAAATGTTGAATACGGGAAATTTAGCAGGTACAGGTAAATTAGTAATTTTGCCAGTAGATCAAGGATTTGAACATGGTCCGGCAAGATCTTTTGCACCAAATCCAAAAGGATATGATCCTTTATTTCATGTCGAATTAGCAATTGAAAGTGGTTGTAACGCATATGCAGCACCATTAGGATTTATAGAATCTGCTGCTGCTGAATATGGGGGACAAATTCCATTAATTCTAAAGGTGAACAATAATGATTCTTTGTATTCTTCTCCTAATCCGTTGTCTGCCATAACATCAGGTATTGAAGATGCACTGGATTTAGGATGTCACGCAATAGGATTTACAATATATCCAGGAACTTCAGAGAAAAATACTGCATTTGAACAATTAAAATATATGATCCGTTCAGCTCATGAAAACGGTTTAGCCGCAGTGGTTTGGTCTTATCCAAGAGGTGAGACAATTGCAAGTGAAGATGAAACTGGTCTTGACATTGTTGCGTATGCAGCACACCAAATAAAGATTATAAAATAGAAAGTGAAATCTTGCAATGTAGAATATGTCTCGTGTTGATGAAATTATAAATAATTACAAGCATCGTTCACCTGCTGTCCGTGGAAAATTAAAAGAAATGTTGAATACGGGAAATTTAGCAGGTACAGGTAAATTAGTAATTTTGCCAGTAGATCAAGGATTTGAACATGGTCCGGCAAGATCTTTTGCACCAAATCCAAAAGGATATGATCCTTTATTTCATGTCGAATTAGCAATTGAAAGTGGTTGTAACGCATATGCAGCACCATTAGGATTTATAGAATCTGCTGCTGCTGAATATGGGGGACAAATTCCATTAATTCTAAAGGTGAACAATAATGATTCTTTGTATTCTTCTCCTAATCCGTTGTCTGCCATAACATCAGGTATTGAAGATGCACTGGATTTAGGATGTCACGCAATAGGATTTACAATATATCCAGGAACTTCAGAGAAAAATACTGCATTTGAACAATTAAAATATATGATCCGTTCAGCTCATGAAAACGGTTTAGCCGCAGTGGTTTGGTCTTATCCAAGAGGTGAGACAATTGCAAGTGAAGATGAAACTGGTCTTGACATTGTTGCGTATGCAGCACATATAGCAGCTCAAATGGGAGCCGATATCATTAAAGTTAAGCCACCAACTGAGAGAATTGGATTAAAAGCTGCAGAAAAAGCTTATGAGAATATTCCTAAATCAACATTATCTGAAAGAATTTCTCATGTTATTGAAAGTGCATTTGCTGGTCGCAGAATTACAATTTTCTCTGGTGGAGCTGCTAAAGGAAAGGAAGCAATATTGGAAGAGATCAAAGAAATTCATGCGGGTGGTGGTTTTGGGTCCATTATTGGGAGAAATAGTTTCCAAAGAGAAAAATCAGATGCAATTAGCCTTCTTAACGATATAATGAATATTTACAAAAACTAAAAATATTGAAATTGAACCAACAATGCACATAGTAAATTAGATCTAAATATTTCAAATTAATTGTGGAAGAATATGTCGATACCGATGTGAAAAAGAAGCATTAAAGCGGAAAGACCTGTTAACAGGAATACTCCCCATAAGTAACTTACTAATTCATCTATCAATTCTGGTATTCTATCATATTCTTCATTATTATTTGTTGCCATAATTATTCACCTCAATTAAGAATAAGCTCTCTCTGGACAAAATAATCAATAGTCAGCACAATCGTCGCAATGAATAACATTCTATAAATGATTACTCTATCTTTTATGATACCTATTCTTTCCAAAAGAAATGCTAGCAGTACTCCAACGAGTACTGTGATCACGTATATTTGCTCGAGCGTTAGACTAAAATCATTATCCGAAGAATTTGATTGAGCAGATACTTTTACTGTATTTACGATCAAAGAAAATGTTGCAAGGATCAATAGGAAACCTAATTCAATATTCTTTCTCATTTTAGTACTCCTAAGTGTGATAGAAGAAATCTATCAATATGTGGAAGAACATAATGATTATCATAACGAACGTTGTGATCAATGCACGACGCCCAACAGTAATCATTTTCTCCAAATCGTCTTCAGTTACTTCAGTCTTCATTATTTTCACCTTAAATCCAGAGGAATAAAACGATTATTCCGAAAATTATCGCCATCCAAGCATTATGAGCTTTGAAACAAATATCCGCAGTATGGGTAGATGGCTTATCGTAAAATACCCATAATCCATAAAACAAGATCATATTGGGAATTATTAGCGCAATTATTACAAGGGAACTTGATTCAAGATAATATGCAAACCATGTTCCATAAATCATAGTAATTATACCCGCAAACATGGTTATTTTGGCTGTTTTTTCCATACCCAACCTAACAGGTAACATAGGAATGTTTGCTCGTTTATAATCAGCCATATGTTTGGTTGATAGTGCCCAAGTATGAGATGGGGTCCAAATGAAAACAATTGCACCAAGTAACCATCCTTCTATGGGAATTGAATTTGTACGAGCTGCATAACCCACCCATACTGGTGCCGGAGATGCCAGACCACCCAAAATAGTATTTAAAATTGATTTTCTTTTTAGAAAAAGTGAATATCCAAATAGATAGAAAAGTGCACCCCAGCTTAGAAATAAGGCAGTTAATAAATTGAAGTACAATCCAGCAGTGACAATTCCAAGGGTAGTTAGGACAATTCCAAATTGAAGAACCTTTATTGGTTCCAATCCTTCTTCCCGCACACTAGGTCTGTCTTTGGTTCGATCCATTAAAATATCAATATCTCGATCGATATAATTATTGATTGTCATTGCACCTCCTGCTGCAGCATATCCAACAAATACAAAAATAAGTAAATCTAAAAATGAAACTCCAATCATATTGGGCTGAGGGACAAAAAAGCCACCAATACCCGTAACAGTCAATAAAACAATGATTCTGGGTTTCGTAAGAGAAAAATAATCTTTCAAATTGATCTTAGTATTATCTAAAATGTTGCCTTTTATTCTCTTGTTATTCGGACTTGTTGGAAATGTCATTGAATTAATATCCTCGTATAAACCAACAAAATAACAACAATTGATTATTAACTCTGTGATTGTGCAGGTTTGAAGCATATGAAGCCATATTATCTATTATTAAAAGTCTTATAAGCAATAATTTCAAATTGCTATATAATTTATATTAATATTAGGTTTCTAACTTTATTTTTCTAATTTTAGTTAATAATTGATAGATGGTAATTAAGAGATAATCTCAATTACCTTTAATTTATTTATTTTAGTTATTTAATGATTTTCTTTTTCGTAGATATACAAGAACTGGAAATGCGAATAGCACTAGATAGAAATTGATTGGAAGGAATCCATCATCTCCACCACCGTCATCAGTTGTTTCTGTTGTCGAAGATGTTGTATCTGATGGAGTCGTCGATACCAGCGGTTCACCTGTACCAACAGTTACAACAACAGTATCAACACCACGTCTACCATTGATGTCTTCAACAGTCAATTGGATTGAATAATCCCCTGTTTCAGCAAAATTAAATGTTAATGCTAAATTAGTTCCTCTAGTCCAAGTATTACCGGGTGCATCTGGCCAGACTACAAAGTCTATCCAGACGAAGTAAGTTCCTTCTGATGCATCGTCAATTGACCAAGTAATGGTTAGATCAAATCCAGCAAACCAATCAATATCAGCAGGAGATGATAAAATTGGGGCCGATTGGTCGTTCCTCTTAACTGTAAAAGTTGTATCGATTGTATGACCATAGTCATCAACACCAGTCACTGTAAATTCATTGTCAACCCAAACATCAACTACATGTGCAGCATCAAAGATAATCTCGTTGATACCTTCTCCGTTTACAAGTTCATAAACTACAGTTGTTCCTTTCTTTACGGTTAAACTAAAGATACTTGCATCCGAAGCAGTTCCAAAAACAAAATCACCTGTAGTGTTTTCTGGAATAGTGGCAACAGTACTTATTGTAGGAGCAGACGCATCAAATCTAAGAGAACTAGAATATCTTACTCTTTCATTCCAAGCAGGAGTTTCTGATTCAATAAAGTAAGTAGCCTCATCTACACCTTCACTTAATAAGCTAACACTGCTTGAAAGAGCTACCGCTTCAGAAGTCTCAACAATTTTACGTATAGCTAAAAAGTCAAGTGTAAATTCTTGATCTAGATTATCCCCTGAAAAGTATTCAACTACAATTACATAAGTACCTGTTTCAGGAACTATTACTTGCATGTGCTCAGGATTTTCACCTGTAGAGGCTGCGGTAGAAATTGATGTATCAAAATCAATTACTAGACCCTTTGGTACTAGTAAAAGATCAAAATCAGTGGTTTGCTTAGGCCATGATAAAGTTGCTTCAATTTCCATTCCTTTCACGAGAACTATTTCTCGAGTCCATTCAGCTGTAATAAATGAAGTATATGGAACTAATTCGGCTGCGGGAAGTGTACGACTTTCATGAATCTCGTCAACCTGAGAAATGGCCAGATCCATTCCTAACTGATCGTTTGTAAATGAGGGGATAGGATTTGTACTCGGCGAAAGCCAGCTAATACCTGCAACATCAAAAGTTACAGGAGTACCATCACCTAAGGTATTAGACCCGGTAGTGGTAACTACCGCACTTGGTAAAACAAATTCATCAACAGTATTTGTGACCCAAGCAGCCCTTACACTAATTGGTTCAGTCAAAACTGCAGCAGAATCCATTAAAACTGCATGAACTGCTACTGTAAAGAATCTAGCATCACCAAGGAGATTTTCACCACCTAGAACATTTCCTAATCTATGATCAGTGATATTGGCTAATAATCTTGAAATTGTATCAGTACTGGTAGATTGAGAATCATATTGACCATTAGCAACATAATTGGAAGCAGTCATAGCTATAACAGTACCTGTTGAGTCATATAGAAATAAATCAAGTACGGTTCTTGGATTGGTCCATTCAACCTCTATTGCTAAAGAATTAGCAGTACCTGCGCTAGTTAACTCAATATCATAATATCTCCAATCGCCTGAGAATGGTCCTCCTGACCAATCTGCAGCTCCAATTACATCATTATCAAAAGGCTTTCCTTGAAGCCCTGAAGCTTCAGACCATCCGTCTACAGAATAATTACCTGTTGCAATTGGAACACTGTAACCATAACCTACAAGCGCTTCTCCACCACTGGCACCAGTAACTTCCATAAATCCTTGATAGAAACCTGGTTCAGCCAAAGCTGGAACGGTAATGGTAAGTTGTGGAGTTGTGGTTGTTCCACCAACTACAGCAGCCCATGGATCGACCTGACGAGTATAAGCTCTTACAGAAATAGTTATTTCAGATCCAGCTGTTACACTACCCGTATAATCGCTCGCAAACATTTCATCTCTTATTATTAAAAGACTCAAGGCATTAAATGATTTCGTGCTTGAAGCCACAGAAGCTATTGCATTACTATTTGTTGAATAAGTAAATATGTTTCTTTCATCTGCATCTACGATACCGTCGGAATTCAGATCCTCATGTTGGGCAACATGAATTCTGAACCTCCCTCCAGCATTATTTGTCTCGATGAAACGATCATTATCTATCGCCATGCTAAACAAAACATAATCAGCAGATGTCAATTCAGTAAAGTCACTGAATAATGTACTTAAATTAAAATTTGTATACCTTTGAGTCGTAGTGAATGGAGCTAGTGTTTCATTAAATGTTTCAACAGTTGTTTTAGCAACGGTTGATGCCGGTGCTTGACTTAGAGTTACACTGTCTACATAAGAAGTACCAGCGGTAACCCTGCTTCCATAAATAACTGTATCCATATAAGTCTCTGTAAGACCTGGATGTGTCAATGGAACATTAGGTATGATGTCATAACCATCACCAACCAATGCTGCTCCAAACCAGAAATTAAATGAATTATTAACTCGTGATGCATGTTCAAGATTTGCATCAGGATTTTGAATAAGGAAAACTTCTTCTCCTGATGGCAATGTCTCATTGATTATGTACTCTACAGCTCGTTCAATATCTGCACGACCTGATCCTTGCCTATAAACATCATATCCTAAATCAACAGCTGAAGATTTGAGAATAGTTTTCGCATTATCTGGTTTTAGATCTGTTCCAACGATATCTAGCCATGCCTCGTGTATGACAGCTAAAACTCCTGAAGTATACGGAGCAGCCTCAGAGGTCCCACTAAACACCGTGTAAGAAGCATTAGCACCTGCATAAGTACCTAGCTCATAAGTAAGTGGGAATGGTACAGTAGGCATCGTTGAAAAATCAAATGCACCTACATTTACTACATCAACCTTTGGATATCCAGTAGAGGTTGGGCCTGAACTTGAGAAACCTATAATATCATCAGATCCTTGACTTGGTCCCCATGGGTCGTCATTAGGTATAAAATTTTCTCTATACCAGAAGTTGGTACTTGCACCAACAATAACAGCAGTTGGACTTGTTGGAGATCCATGAGTTGCATACCCCGGTCCAGAATTTCCTGCAGAAACTACATAGAGTAATCCAGGATGTTCAGCACTAATGAAACCAGGATAAGATAACAATTCAAAGAATAATGACCAGAAATCATATCCGTAAACAAAGGAATCTGGCCAACTAAATATGTTATAGAATGATGTGTAACCCCATGAATTACTTGAAATATTAGCAACATGATCATTCGCAAAATTCCAAGCAAGACTATTATCTGGCTCATAACCTTGCACCCAAAGGTAAGAGTAAATATCAGCTGAATCTGACAACAGACCTGATGTTCCAAGGATTGATGCACCGGGTGCAACTCCTCTTAATGAATAGAGTGTACTATTTCCTTGAAGTGGATAACTAACATCTTGAGCCACAATTGAACCCGAAACCCCTGTACCATGACCTTGATAATCAAAAAAATATGCAAAGCCGAATCCATCAGTCATAATACCATCAATTATTGGGTTATCACTTCCTGTTAATGAGCCAGTGACGTTATTTGAATCATATGTATTAGATAAAGCACCTATTGAAAGATCAACAAATCCATCAGCACCTGCATTTTCATCAACATCAATCCAATCATGAGAAAGAATCTTATTTCCTAGATTACTATAAGTTGGAGAATCAACAAACGAAAATGTGGAATTATTAAGATAATCATCATAGCTACTAACTCCAGCAAAGTTACCTGTCATCTTCCTACCTGTTTGCCAATCGAAATATACGGAATCATAGTCTCCATTACCAGTAGTATCAGCGCTCAAGAAAGGTAAAAAATTGAAAATGAAACCATTATGTTGCATTACCACTCCAAAATAATAGCCAGTATTATTACCGAGTAAGCCTGTGGCATTGTATTTAGTTGGAAATTGGAATCCTAGATCTGCATCAAGAGCAAACCAATCCCAATGAATTGCACTCCAAACCAAAAGGTCATCATACCCACTTAAATCTAACATACCATCAGCATCTGTGTAGAGTGGACCCGAAAAATTAGCTGCTGTAGCGGCATCGCCCATCTCAGTGTAAATCTTTTCACTGTATTGATTTGTAACACCAAGATAACCTCCTGTCCCATCAAAAGAAGCAGATGAACCATCAGCTTTTTCAGCTAAGATTCCGCTCAAAGCAGTGTGACCATAGTCTACACCAGTATCATGTACATTAATTACGGTACCAGTACCATTGTAGCCATAAGCATCTTCAATTACGCTTGAACCAAGTATATCCCTAGTTTTAAAATTATTAACAGCTGCTCCGTTTTCATCATTGTAAGAATTTAACTGAGCCCTTGAAAACTCAGTCAAATCGACACCAGGAGTTCTTGGATCTTTCACATCTTGAATTGTTGTGAAATCAGGAGTTATTCTCAAGACGTCTGGATTTGCTTCCAGTGCTTGAATGTCTCTAGCATTATTTACAGTTGTGTGCACCCAATATAAATTGAAATCACCAAATTTAAATGAACCCAATGGAGAAATTGATCCGTTTAATGTGGGATCATTAAATGTCAATAGCATAATGCTAGTTTTAGATCCATAACTTAGAAGATTGGCGGGACGTATTCCCGTGTCAATCCAACTGGTAAGTACAGGATCTACTTTTGATATTGAGGTGTCATAATCAAAAGCAGGACCATCAATAGTTCTACTGAAAACATCGTTTCCTGATGTAGTAATAGATCTAAATTGATCCGGTGTTGTTGTAAGAGTATCATTGATAACTAAGTTAGCTATAAATAAGCCACTAAATGTCATCAGTGAGATACTTAATATGGTATAAAATAGAATTTTTATTTTCAAACGTTTCACCAAATTAGTAAAATTTAGTTACGCTAAGTTTCTTTTTGCTAAAATAAACCTATTGCAAACTGAGTACAATTTTTCGATATCAATTATAAAATATATTCTCATACAAATTAATGGGATAAATCTAATTTTTTTTTGTTTATCAAAGCTTTCAAATTAGAACTAAAGAGTCTATGTAGGCAATAATCAAAAAAGTTCAACCCAATAAATTTCACGACTATCAATAAAAGTATAGTATTTTAATAGAAAAGCGCAATAAAATGATAGTTTTATTTTTTTAGCTTTTTTTACTCAAAAATCGAATTATTTCTTCACAGCCCCTAATTATTACAATTTAGGGGAATTATTTCTAATTTTCAGATTTTATAACTCATTTGTGTGGAAAAAAATTATATACTTTTACAATTAAATAGATCCTAGAATTTGACAAATTTTTCACTTTAAAGATAAATCTGTACAGTCGGGGGGAGATTTGATTCATATTCTTATATTAAATAAGTGAAAACAAAGATGAAATTACATAAAATAAAATCTTTTAAATTTGGATTTGCACTGGCAGCTATTCTTGTACTGTTTTTCGGTATGTCAATAGCAGGAGCTCCTGCAAATCGTAGCACCAGTTTAGTACACTGGTTGAGTGATCTTACTGAAGTCGAAGGAGCGTCAGCAACTTTAGTTCGACATAATAATGGAATTAGTTATACACTCCATACTACAGAGTTAACCTCTGGAGATGCAGTCACAAATTGGTGGGTTATTTTTAACAATCCTGAATCTTGTTCAGATAAAAGTGATGTACTTGGTACAGCTTGTGGGTTTGGAGACCTTTTTGCTCCAGGAGTTGATGCATCCATTTTATTTGCCGCTGGCCATGTGGTAGGTAATGGTGAAAATGCTAATTTTGCAGCATCTTTGTCGGTTGGTGATAATGATGGTGACCTAATAGAAGGACCAGGCTTAACAAATCCAATGGGTGCAGAAATTCACGTCCTTGTGAGGACTCACGGTGAAATGATACCTTCATTAGTATCTGGCCAAATATCAACTGTAGATGTTGCTTGTATTGACGGAGATCCATCGGATCCATGTGAAGATCTACAGGCGGCAGCATTTGTACCTTAAATTTTTATTGAGAACGATAAACTAAACTTACTTAAATCAAATACCAAATACTTTTAAATTTCAAATACAGTTCCTTGTTGAGCGTTAAAAATGGGATTTTTTATTCTCCCATCACTAATAATGATTGTAGTATCACAATAAAAAAGCATTTGTTTGATTGCATTTAATTTCCGCTTCATTCTTCCACCTTGGCTTAATATCAAATCTTCTAACTTGTCTAACTTTATTAAGTCAATTTTTTTACCGTTATTATTATTGAGATAACCTTTCTCTTCAATAAGCATGTGAATCAATGTGGGTTGAAGATTTTTTACAATCAAACTAACAACATCATCATTTTCAGAATTTATGGCAAAACTATTTTCGTCCAAAATTGGCATTGTTAATATCGGAGTATATCCATTATGTAGAAGCAGGTTTAAGAGATCAATATTTATTGATTTAGCTTTACCAGACAAATCCCTTTTCAACTTTTTTTTCCCATTTTCTATCACCCTAATACCTTTATTTCGGATACCTCTAATTAATCCACCATCAATTCCGGTTAATCCAATAGCATTAATTCCTTTTTGTTGAAATATTTCCACGATTCGTTTATTTCTCAAACCAGAGTAGGTCATCATCATTGAATCTAAAATTTCAGGTGTACTATTAACACTACTGAAACCTTTAACTGAGGTTAATATCTCTTTTTGAATTCCTAAAACGTTTAACAATTGATCTCTGTAGTAATTTGCACCATGTACAACAACAACTTTTTCTTTTAATTCAGCAATATCATCTGCAATTGCTCCTATATCAAGAGATGCACCTCCTCCAATCTTTATAACTCTCATTAAAGTACCTCTACCCTCCCAGGGTGTATCTTTTTCCATGAATATCCGCTGTATACTTCGGATGAAATTATTACCAAATCATCACTAATGGATTTATGAAGTCTAAAATAATCTGGTTCTTCATTATATTGACTTTTTGTATAAAATTTGGCACCGTCTGAAATAATAAAATTTAATGCTCGAATATATTCAGTCCTTTTATTTATGACAGCTATAGCATTGTCTATTCCTTCTACCAGATTATCATGAGTAAATCTCTGAATATAATTAAATATCTTCTCAGCTCCAATTCGTCCACTTTCTTTTATTTTTACTCCTCGAAGTTCACCGTTAAATATAAATGAAAGGCTATTGGATAAAAACGGCATATTATTCTCAATTTCTATTCCTTCATCCTGAAAAGCACTCCTAGCATGAGCAAGAAATATTTTTGTTTTATCTAGATTTGAAAAATCACTTTCCCAAATAGGATTAATGTTACGGTAAAGCTTCCATTTATCTTTCTCATAATAACTAATGCCCCACCCATGTCCTTGAAACACTTGACTATTTTTGGAAATATTTGACAATTTTTCTAGATGAGTAACAATGTCAATGCCCTCTTGAGATCTAACAGCTAATATTCTACACATACAAATCACTTAACGAGGATGCATTCCTGTAAAATTTAATCCGGTACTTTCATCAAATCCGTAGATTAAATTCATTGCTTGTACAGCTTGACCTGCAGCGCCTTTCATTAAATTGTCAAGTGCAGAAATTATTACAATTCGATTAGATTTCTCATCAATTTCAAAACCCACATCACAAAAATTGGTACCAGACAAGATTTTGGGATCGGGGAATCTATAGTTACCAGATTTCTCCTTAACAACCCTTACAAAAGGTTCATTTTTGTACTGATCTCTATAAGTCTTCCAAATTGACTTCTCATCTATATCCCCATCAACAAAACAATGAATTGTCGCAAGAACTCCACGTACCATTTCAACTGATGTTGCGGTAAAGTGAATTTTTTTTGAATTTATACCTAGATATTCTATTACTTCTGCTGCATGTCTATGTCCCGTGGGTTTGTAAGATCTCAGTGATCCAGATCTTTCAGGATGGTGACTACTACTAGTATGCATTCTTCCAGATTCTGAAGACCCAACTTTAACATCAATTACAACATTTTCTATTTTGAGATTTGATTTTATTATCGGGAACATCCCAATTATTGATGCAGTTGCATTACAACCTGCAGTGGCTATGTAATTTGCAATTTTTATTTTATCGCGATTAATTTCAGCAATCCCATATTCAAATTTATCTAATAATTCAGGATGAGGATGGGTAGAACCATAATACTCCCGATATAATTCCTGATTGTTTAACCTAAAATCACTACTCAAATCGATGATTTTAGGAGCTAAATCTTTGTACTCATCAAATGTACTTGAAGAAGTTCCATGAGGTAAACAAAGAAAAAGTAGATCTGATTCATTGAGTTCATTTGGATCAATAAATTTAAGTTTAGTAAATCCTCTTAAGTTAGGATTAACCCTTGTTACTGGTTTTTTGGCAAGTGACCTTGAAGTGATTTGATTAATTTCAACATCCGGATGGTTTAACAACAATCTTGTTAATTCACCACCGGTATATCCAGAACCACCAACAATTGAAGCTTGAACAGTCATAAATTATCACAAATATTGATTTTTAATATAATTCACAATTTCAGAAGGAATATTCACTCCTGTTGTACTTATGGAATTCTTATACTCCATGCTGTGGTTTACTTCATTCACTTTTAATCCGTCAGATGTTTCAAATAAATCTATTGCCAATATTCCCCCACCCATGGCATCTGCAGCTTTAACTGAGATTTCTTGAATTTCATCAGTCACTCTACAATTTTCTGCAGTTCCACCTCTTGATGTATTGGTTATCCAATGATCTGAATTTCTATAAATTGCTGCAATACAAGTATCTCCAATTACAAATGAACGAATATCTCGGCCCTCTTTTTCTACATATTCTTGAATGTAAAAAATTGAATGTTGATAATTTCCTAAGGTCTGTTTATGCTCAATAATTGCTTCAGCAGCATCTCGATCATTTATTTTTGCGAGTAATCTACCCCAGGAACCTATAACCGGTTTGATAACTACTGGATAACCTAATCCTTCAATCAAGTTTAATGCAGATTCGGTGTCAAATGCAGTACCAAATTTTGGTTGATCAATATTTGCCTTAGCCATAGCTAAAGAGGTAGCAACTTTATCCGAGCACTGATAGGCAACATTTGAACTATTGATAACTGTTATATTTTGGTTTTCGAGAAATTGAGTTGTGTAAAGTCCTTGAGATGTACTAATGACTCTTTCAATAGCCACATCAAAAGAAAATTCCATTGACGGGGTTAATTGCAATTTCCTAGTATCGATTAAATCGATCTCTAAGTTATATTCTTTAAATGCAGATATTAATAATTTCTCATCTTTTCGGATAAGAGAATGTAGGAAGCCGATCATGGGACAATAATTTATTTATTTTTTTGGTAAAAAAGATGTGGTAGAACTATTATTGACCCCAATCTTCTGCTTCCATAGGTGCTTCTTGAATAAGAATAGGGTTAATTCCAATTATTTCATATTCTGTAGTACAATCAAGACAGTCAACTAGTTCATTTATTTCAACATTGGTCTCCAACTCTATATTGGCACCGCAAACACCACATTCAACAAGAATTTCTTGGGTTATCATAATTATAACTATGTTTGTTATTTATTAATATGTAGTGTTATTATTTTTACAATTATTTCAACATTTGTTATTTTTTATTTTTCCCTTCGTACTAATTTTTGTAATGATTTCATTGCTTCAGGAATATCACTCTCTTTTACAATAAAGGTGATTTCAGTAAATGTTGAGACAACTTCAATAATATTTATATTATCCCAAAATAACTGTTTAGTAACATAATAAATCAAGCCAGGGGTTTCAATGGAATCCTTTGGAATACGTAAAGATATGGAAGCAAGATTTGTATCACGATTTAATATATCCAATTCGGTGAAAAGCTTTACAATTTCCACTTCGAACCTCTGATTTGATATTATTGTAATTTCGTATATTCCTTGTGTAATTGTTAAAAAATCACCTCTATCTATTTCCATTTGTTTGTACAAATGGATTAGTTTCTCCCAATTCTCAACACTTCTTTTAACAGTTAATTCAAACAACCCATACCTTGTATTGTACAAATCTAGCTTAAACACACTCTCTGTAATAGTTTGAAGTTCTCCAAATTGTTTATTCAATTTCAATCCAAGTCTTCTTAATGCCATCATAACTGATGAATGAGTTATTTTTTTTTCTCTTAATCGTCTATCACCACTTATATCTTCTAATATTGACTCGGCTAGTTTACCAAAATTAATTATTCCTTGGGATAATGCACTCTCCAAAAACGGACGATCTTCTATGAGTTCTTCTATTACCTGAGAAATTGAAACCATAACAAATTCACTAAACTTTGTTATTATAATAACATATAGTTATTTAATCGATAAAACATTATTAGCATGTGAGGGAAACTAACCCAATTACAGACCTCAATACCCAGGAGATATTTGATTCAGAAAACTCTTTGGAAATACCAATCTATATGAAAAGAGAAATTGCAATAGTTCAAGGTGATGGTGCCATAGTTTATGATTCTAATGGTGAAAAATACATAGATTGCGTTTCAGGAATAGGTGTTGCAAGTGTTGGTCATTCAAATTCAGATGTTGTCAAAGCAATTACAAACCAAGCAAGTAAAATCATAACAACTCCTGAAATATTTTATAATGATACAAGGGCTCAATTACTAAAATTACTTAATAAAATTACCCCTACAGAATTAACTCAAATATTTCTATGTAACTCAGGCACAGAGGCAATTGAAGCAGCAATTAAATTTACTAAATCAACCACAGGGAAATCAGAATTTATTTCAATGGTACGAGGATTTCATGGAAGAACTATAGGTGCTTTGTCTGCATCATTCAATAAACATTATAAAGACGATTTTGAACCTTTATTAACAGGATTTCATTTTGTACCATTCAATAATTTTAGTAAATTAATCGAGAAAGTGAATGAAAATACAGCAGGGATCATCGTAGAATTAATTCAAGGTAATGGAGGGGTTCATATAGCTAAACAAGAGTTTATTCTTAAAATTCGTGAATTGTGTAATGAGAAAGGAATTATGTTAATCTTTGACGAGGTCCAAACTGGATTTTGTCGAACTGGCTATATGTTTGCATTAGAAAAGTATGGAATAATTCCAGATATTTTGTGCTTAGCTAAAGCAATGGGTGGAGGTATACCTATTGGAGCTACGATTTGTTCTTCAAAAATTGAGATTGGTCTTTCAAAACATGGTTCAACTTTTGGTGGTAATCCATTGGCTTGTGCTGCATCTATTGCAACAATTCAATTTATGCTTGATAACAAATTGAGTCAACAAGCACAAGAAAAAGGTGAATATTTTCTTAGGAAATTGCAATCCCTTGAATTAAGATTGATTAGAAAAATCAGACAAGAAGGGTTATTAATTGGAATTGAATGTAAACAAAAGGTTGGTAATTATATTATCGAATTGCAGAATAATGGTCTGTTAGTAAACTCTGCCGGATCAAACGTAATCAGATTACTTCCACCCCTTGTAATTTCTTATGAACAGTTAGACTTAGTTATAGAAAAATTATCAGTCATTTTGAATTAAGTTATTTTAAAAAAAGAAAGGAAAAAGAGGATTGAAGGATGAAATTTTGCGATTTCATCCAACAATATAATTTTCATATTTACTTTGTATACATTTACAAATTTAATTACCTGTGAATATCCCATCCCAGACTTAAGATTAAGAATGAAAGAAGGTAGAATACCGCAAACATTGCCATGTAAAGTACACCAAGGACCATAACTCCTGGAGCTTCTAATCCAACGTGTTTTTCATTTGCTTCATCTTCGTTTTGGGCAGGGATTGGTTGTGTATCAAAATCACCTTCTCTTTCCAGTCTTTCTCCTAAGAAAAGAGACGAAACGATAAGCAATACAAATAATGCACCACCGGCTACTGCAACGATTGCACCAATTCCGATCATCCACAGACCAGGATCCCAATTAATATTGACCTCAGTATAAGCAACATAGGTTGATGTTCTTCGTGGAGCTCCTTGAACACCTGCAACAAACATCCCTATTGATAAAAGAGTAAGTCCTATTGCATATAAATGAATTTGTAAGGACTTCAGATTACCAAAGAAAATCTTTCTTCGTGGAATTAATTCAATGAAATAGTAAGCAAGACCCATGAATGCAATAGTGGAACCAGCAACCACTGTTAGATGGAAATGACCATTGATCCGCAACGTGTTGTGGGTAATCATATTCAACTGATATGTGCCTTGAATAGATCCCAATATCCCACCAATACCAAACAAGGCAACTGACCAGAATACAGCAGGAATCGCGGGTTGCTCTTTCCAAGGTAGCATTTTAATCCATCCAAATAGGCTTTTCTCCATATCTGGATTTGTCAGTCGTACATGTTTCTCTAGAGCTCCTGGAATAACAAAAGCATGAATCATCGAAGGTATTGCTAGGCCTAGAGCAATGAGTGTAGCATTTATCATTTTAAAAGGTAAGGAATAAGCTGGATCTACTATCAGATGGTGTGCAGCTACAGGAATTGTGAAAAACAAATAGAACAAGAAAGCAATTCTTGATAGCCTCTCGTTCATAGGTTTTGCACCTGTGGAAATTGTAATTAATGCATACCAAATAGCAGCTGTTGCAGCTATATTAATATACTGCGCTGTGTGTCCAAACCCCCAAAAAATTTGTTTCCAAAAATCTGCATCCACGTCGCCAGGTTCTAGTACACCTATGGACATTAACCAAGAAAGAATGAAAACAATGGCACCATTCAAAATTGCTTGAACTGCAACAACAAATGCTACAAAAACACCATAGACGACTAATGGCAAGGATTTTTGTGGATATGATTTAGTTTTTTGTGCTTTCCAGATTGTACCAAAAAAGTTCAAACCTGCAATAAGAGTACCCACTGCGAATAAAATATATCCAAGGAAGAAGGACCAATGTGTGTCCGCATATTCCTTATAACTCAGAGGCCAATAAGCTGTGAACATTATTGGGTTGTGCTCTGCACGGAGTAAAATATTGTACTCAACCATAAGAGTCCCAATAAGCATTATCGCGAATGCAGCATACCCAATTTTGGTTGAATATAATTTTGAATTTAAAATTGCAGTGGCAACGAAATACCCTGCAGCTACCTCAAACCAAACCATCCAGAATATCAACATATTGAATCCATGGACCTCTACCCACTTGTAATAATCAGCATCACTTACTGCTAAGAATCCAGCATCTGCAGGCATTTTGTGTAATCCAATATATAAGGCTGCAATGCCTCCGAGTGCCATTGCTAAAATTGCAACTACAGCGTGTCCAACCATTAGAAGTTCAGCACTTCGGTCAATACGGAAAGAAGTTACCGGACATACTCGAAAATCATCTTTTGTATGCATAAATCCGGTATCTGCCTTTGCGGTTGCCATTATGCTACTACCTCCAGATAGCCAGCCATATCTTGATGACCAAGACCACAGTACTCATTGCAAATTATTTGAAAGGTTCCTGTATCATCTGGCGTGAAATCTAATACATAATCGTATTCAGGCACGATTTGCAGGGAAACTATGAAATCTCCTCCAATTAGCTGAAAGCCATGTAGAACATCTACAGAACCTAGGTGTAATCGATATCGTTCGCCTACTTTGAATTGTAGCCCATGCACCTGTTCCGTATCCGTTTCTGCATTCCATTGCCATCTTTCTGCGAACATATATACATCGCCATCAGCAGGTACTGCAAAACCAGGTTTACCATTATTTAAAGTAATAGCGGTATAACTCAATGCAGTGTTTTGAGCTATGAAATCAGCTCGTAAATCATCTACATTGTCGTAATGTGTATAAACTTCGGGTGGATTCTGGTCACCTAAGAAAACCCAACCAACTGTGAGGGTTCCCATCATTAGGATCATCATCAGCATTAGGAATAACCAAATTTTTTCATCTTTTCCTATAGGAATAATATGCCATCTTTTAGATGGTGGTGTTAAACTCATTTGTAATCAATCTCCTATCTTAACCAGATCTCATAAAAGATCCAGATTTGCCATACAACTGTTAATACAGTTGTGATTCCAGCCAGTAGCCAGATGTTGTCTAAAAAATCCCCAAAACCAGTTGTGTGAGGATTTGCTTCTTCAGTTGCCATAATATCACTTTTTGTTTATTTTAAAGTCATTCGAGAAGTGGATTTGATCTTTTAAACCTGTTGCACGGATATTCAAAAATTTACTATATTTTAGTTAGTAATCCGATTACCAATAATGATTTTCAAATTATTGCTCAAAACATAAACAATTTTTTTAGTATTTTAACGATCTGATTATTAATTATGCAATAATATGTGTATTAGTTAAACACTATTTCGGCATGGGTATTAAATATTTTATGCAAAGCAATTGATATATATCAATTTTTTTTCCCTGATTTTTTAGCGCACATAGTAGGATTTACTCAAACTCGTAATAAAATCATAGTTTTTTACAATTTTTTTTTCACGACAAAGTAAATTTTTCAAGTTAGTATGTATGAACTTATGCACTACTTAATTTTTGAAATTAACTGCTCTAAAAACAAAATATTGGTGAAATTTACTAATTTTATATCATAAATTGATCAATTTTTTTTTAATCAATTCAATAATAATATCGCGTATTTTCCAAGTATTTCGTAACTTATTATATTAAAAAGCAAATATTCAGTTCACAGAGAAGTACTCTCTAAAAGAGGGAGCCCGCAACCGGAATAAATATGTTAAAACTATTTAATTGCAGGCTCTTAATACAATAAACCCTTTTTTGGAATATAAAGGGCATCTAAATTAACTATACAAGGTATTTTCTTTTAGAAAAAAATAACTAAACTCATCATCAAATAAACTTTTTTTATATAGAATCTTTAATAATGACCATGCACATAGTTTAAAATAACGAAAAGGGGGGGATATGTAATATCAGATTATACCAAGTTATTTTATCCTAAATTAGATCTTTTACTAGATACAGGAGATTACGAGAAGTTAATCAAAGAAATAGAAAGATCAGATTCACCTACAGTTAGTCAACTAGTCTACAAAGCAAAGGGATTCAGGCTGTTAGGGAAAAATAATGATGCTCTAGAATTATTGAATAGTCTTGATGTCACTTCAGATCTTCACATATCGATCCAGAGTTTGAGGGAAAGAGGACACATTTTACTTGAATTAGGATATTATGATACAGCAGAAAATATGATTAATGAATCATTTGAAATTTTTGCCATAATAAGAAATGATAAAGATGAGATTGAAAATATAAAAGCAGATATTATGCATACTTCAGGTAATTTATTGTCTCATAAGGGTGATTTTCAGAATGCATTAAATTACTGGGAAGAAAGTTTAGCAATTAAAATTAAACAAGGAAAAATAATTGATCAAGCAAATTTACAAAATAATATTGCCATTTATCATTTTATTGTGGAAGAATATGATAAGGCATTGGAGTACTTTTTTGATGCATTTACATTGATACAACCCTTTAAAATTAAAAAAACCATGACTGGAATTTTACTTAATATTGGAGATACGTATTTTCATGCAGGTGATATTGATAAGGCATTACAATATGTCCATCAAAGTTTGGAGATAACAGATAACACCTCTTTAGATTACATAAAATCAAATTGTTATTTATCACTAATCCAATATTATCTAATCCTAAATAATTTATCTCAAATTAGTTTATACTATGCTAATCTGTTAGAATTGGCATCTACTATTGATTCAGCCTATATCCAATTATTTGAAAAATACGCTAAAGCATTAATTTTGAAATCGAGCAATCTTGAAAATGATAAACAAAATGCAAAGCAACTCTTTCAACAGCTTCAAGAATTGTCTTCATTTGATTTTCAATTACTTTCAAGTGTTGTACTTAACTTAGTCGATATATTGTTAGATGAACTCTATCAATTTGATGATTGTGAAAAGCTTGAAACACTGACTAGTTTAATGGATGAACTCTATGAAGATGCACAAGCCAAACAATTATTCCATTTTATGATAGATGCACTTGTATTAAAATCCAAAGTTGTGGCATTAAATAATCAAATTGAAGATTCCCAATTTTTAATGGAACAAGCTTTGATGATAGCTGAAGATAACAAGTTTAATGCTTTGAAGGAGAAAATTGTATCAGAGCAAATAAAATTAAAAGAGAAAATAAAAGAATGTCATGATTTTCATAATAAATATTTTACATTAAGAGAAAGGATGGACCTTTGCAATATTCGATCATACGTCAAATCAGAGTTAAATCACATTTAATAAACGATGTAAATAGTAGTGTTACTATACTAAATATAGTTAGATAATCCAAGTGCAATTTCACCTAACAATGATACAACGCTGTAATCTTAATTGTAGATATTGTGGTGCAACTGTAGAACCTGAAATAATGCATGTAAATCTCGGTTATTCCACTTCTGATTTACTTAAATTTTTAGACAAAGATGAGATAAATCCGGTCATTGCTTTTTACAGTGGTGAGCCAACAATAAACTTTCAGAAGATTACTGAAATTATGGATCATATCCCTCATGCAATCTTTAATCTACAAACCAATGGCACACTGCTCCATCGTATCCCAGAGACATATTTTGAACGGTTTAATTCCATACTTCTATCAATAGATGGCGATGAAGAGATTACTAATTTTTATCGTGGTGAAAATGTTTACAAAAAAATTATTGATGGTGGTCAGCATTGGAGAAATAATGGATTCAACGAAGATTTAATTGCCAGAATGACAGTATCTCTTGAAACAGATATTTTTACCCAAGTCACTCATTTATTGGAAATTAGTAATTTGGAATTTGACCACGTACACTGGCAATTGCATGTTATGTGGGACACTGATTTCGAAAATAAACAAATCTCTGTATCACAATGGATAGATCAATCCTACAATCCTGGAATATCGAGATTGGTTAAATATTGGGCAAATAAAATTTGCTCAACTGGAGATATTTTTGATACGCACCCAATAGATTTAGTTGATAAAATCACATTGGGTGAACTTTGTTCTAATTGTGGTGTCAGAAATGTTTGACGTGGAAGGTGCCTATACACTAATAAAACTAAATTTTGGGGAGATGATGGTTTCAAATTAATTTGTGAAACTATGATTCATCTAATTTTTACAATTAAGAATGAACTACCTCAAATAAGAAAAGCAATGGATAAATATGTCATTAAACTAATTGATTTCAAGTATCCGGTAATTCCAAAAGGCGTAGAAATTATTCCTTAAATAATTCAATTATGAATTTATTTCCAATAATACCAATAGAACCTAGATCAGTATAAATCAGAGGATTATTGTTTGTGATATCGATATAAATTTAATAGTTAAATTAGTTATTCTCTCAATAACTATGATAATTTCATTCAAGATATTTAAACATAATAAAAGTAGGAAATGTGATACTTGTATAATTGAATACAATGAAAAATCAAAGGCCATCGTTAAAATTGTTGTAAATGAAAAAAGAGATTTTTACTTATGTCGCGCTCATTACGAGCAGAAAACAATAATTGATGTTTATGAGCTAATGTGATTTTTGCGTTTAAGCCCTGCTATATGCAATTGTTTTAAAGTCCCCAATGAAATGCATTTAATGATCGTGAATAGCACAACGAATTTTCAATAAACATTCAATTAATTTGCTCAAAATATGATTTAAATAAATTTAATACTTACATTTTACTTGTTTTTATCCATTTACTTTTTATTTTCTATAATCATTAAAAATTCTAAAACATCTGTTTACTAAATTTAGTATTTTCTTAAACAATTTAAATGATTTATCGACATAATTACTAATAAAATTATAGTAATTTTCTATATTATTACTAACTATTTAATAGCAATCAAATTTTAAACAAACAAAATGGAAACTCTTCAATCATTAAATACCAAGGATATTCAATTGATTAAGAACTCGTGGGAGAAACTTACCGAAAATAAAAAAGAAGTCAGAAACACATTTTACACAGGGATGTTTGAAGACGATCCTAAGCTTAAATCGTTATTTAGAGAGAGTTTCTTGAGCTGGGATAATTTACCTGATTCATTTGAATTCATGTTTAAACATTTAGAAAATTTAGAAGGTGAGATTTTGGAGATGAAACGTTTGGGATTAAAGCATAAAACATTCAGTGTAAAACCGAAACATTTCCCCATAGGTAGAAAATCTCTTGTAAAGACCATAAAACAGTACATGGGAGATAAATATACTGAAGAATTAGGTGCAGCTTGGACTAAACTATTTGATTACATGTCTCATTATATGATTCTTGGTTTGAAGAAAAAATAGCAATATGAGTTTAATGGTTTAAATTCTCTTAACTAATTTTTACTGCTTAATTTGATAGAATTAACTCAATGGAGCCTAGGAGATTAAAAAACTATGTTATTTATAGTAATTTTCATCAATTATAACTATTTATTTTTTGTCAACCGATATTTATTTTAATTCACTCGAATAAACGAGTCATAGATATGACCACAGAAACTTCCTTAAAACCAGTGGATGTATATTCTTTAAAGAATATAAAATTCCCCGAATTACCGTTATTTATAATCAGTTCACTGATATTTTTGAATGTTGGTATATTACTTGGATCTTTGAATACGTTATTTTGGGGAAATGAGACAACAGGGATTGCATGGATTGATAATTTAGTAACAAGCAAAATACATCAGACGCATTGGACCAGCACTTTATTGGGGGGAATATCAATTCTCATGCTAGGACAAATTTACTTCTTTTTTTCACAAATTAGTGAAAAGAAAAATCCTCTTCATTTAGGTACAATCGTAGTTCTCATTTCATGGCTTACAGGTGTAATAAGTAGTTATGGAGTAGCATGGAGAGAATGGGACAAAAACCTAGTAATAATTCCATTACAAATTGCAATCGCATTATTCTTAATAATCATTTTAGTCTTCTTTTTAGATAGCAATTTTAGAAAAAATGCGAAAAACCACCCCGCTCTATTATATTTCTTATCTGCATGTATTTGGTTAAGTTTAGCCGTTTTTTGGAGATTGGATTTAGAACTAGGATCTTTGGATAGAGTATTTTTGACACTCTATATTTATGGTTTTTTCAGCTTAACTCTATTTGGGAGTTTAACATTTATATTACCGATAATGACTGAACAGAGGCCTAAATCTAATTCCAGTGTATATTTAACTTTATTCTTGTTAAATGCAGCGGCAGTGGTTATAGGATACGGTGATTATCTGTTGGAGGAAACAGATAAAAAATATTTCTTCATAGATTTCATAGGTCCGTTTTTATGGGGATTTGCTGCGTTCTTATTTATCCTATATGTTTTTGATTTAATCTATAAATCGGGAGTGTCACCGTACCTAGTCGCTTTACTAATAGCATTATCCATGTTTAGTTTCTTTGTAGTCGACACTCTTATGAAAAACTTGTTCGAACAATGGGTTAGCAAGAGACATTTTCATTTTATGTTTATAGGGACTTTGGTTATGACTATTGTAGCAATAGGTTCGAGATTAATCGTTATGCAATATGATCCTGTAACCCAGAAACTG
>MDVR01000089.1 GCA_001940725.1 Candidatus Heimdallarchaeota archaeon LC_2
TACAGTCTGAGATACTGGTTAATGTGGAATGCAGTGATGGTCTATAATTTGTGGGTACTAGAGAACCTGGAGTTAATTGAGAATGGAGATAAATTGAGTGTAAACTACAACTGCTGTGAAACTGCTTCTCTGGAGGAACTTGAGGAAGGGAAGAAATTACGAGAAAGCAGAAAGTTTCCCACCTGGTGTCGAGTGACCAATGAATTCCCAAGGCGTAAATGGGTTCCTATTCCAGTAGAACCATTACGAGAATTATGTGACTCTTTCAAGAAAATAATTGTTGGCATGATGAAAGATTGGATCCAAACTGGCTGTGATCCACCTTCTGAAACAAGAGGAAAAAGCACCAGTAGTTGAATAACAACTTCAAAACCTCATTCAACACTGGTTTACAAAACCGATCCTAGCGGATAGTATGTAATTTTGATTTTCAACATGAATTATTAATGAGTTATTTTGCAAAAGTTGAGATAAGCACAAAGAATTTTGATGAATGAAGCAGTTTTGATTAGGTATTCGCTAGAAAGAATAACTATTTACTAGAGACACTTACTGGATCGATCTTAGTTAGACGATAACAAATTGCGTCTTATGAGCATACTACGCATTTCAAAGAATAACCTAGTTTGAGAGATCGAACGACTTTTTTTCTAATATTTTATTTCCAATTTAATGATCTAAATTATTCATCCACTCTGGAGTAGTTGGTTGAGATTTAATTGATTACATCGGCTAATTCCATTAGCCATGTGTATAAGTCTATACTACTTGGGGGTCTGTGAAGATTACCAAGTTCTATTCTGGACGAGATCACGGAAATCATTGACAATAATCCATTTGAAAGAAACGGGGTATAAGCGTCGAGTTTCGGCAAGATGTTTAGCCCACGTTCACTAACGATCGAGGTATTTTGTTTTGACACCGATTATAATCAAAATTAGTGTTGTTTTTTATTATATCCAAATTGCAATTGATGGACGTTTTCTTTGAAAACGAGGTCTTGAATCTCGTGATGCAGACTTTGTTGTGATCGATTCCTAGTTTTCCATCTTCTTTTAATCAGTTTCAAGATCTTTTAAGTATGCCAGCGTGTTAGTCAAGTACGATTCTAATCTTGAACTCTCTTCCCTTTCAAAAATTGAAGC
This sequence comes from Candidatus Heimdallarchaeota archaeon LC_2, assembly GCA_001940725.1. The sequence continues at coordinate 1,146 of MDVR01000089.1, forward strand.
ACCTTGTTTTGCAAGCATAGATATCCGATCAACCTCTCCTATAAAATCTTCCCTTTGTTTCAGTACTTCATTGTTAAGTTTCTCTAATCCTTGTTCTTGCGTGATGAAATATGCTTGATCCAAAAGTGTCTCAGCTTTTTTAAAGTCTCCCTTTATTGAAGCATAATGAGTTTGTAGGATCATTGTTTTTACAATCAATGACTGTGACTTTTGATCTTGGGCGATGGTATAGATTTTGTTAGATAATTGCTCAGCCTCCTCAAGAACTTCGTTTTCCCCATACTGTTGAAATTCCGCAATTAAGAGTTCTGTCAAGTTTAACATAGCAAAAACCGTGAGCTCCTGCTGAGTACAGAGATTAAACATTGAGAATACATTAAGTTCACTAGTATTTATTTTCTCTCTAATTAAGCTTTCTAAAATTCTTTGAGCGTCTATCTTATATTTGGCTCGTTTATGACTTTTCAGAATTAGAGCGTTTGCTAATTTACTTCTTAATTTGATTATCCTCATGGAGTTTTTTTCGACTAAATTTTCAAGGGTATTGTTATATGTGGTAGCTTCATCTAGCATCCCGCTCTCTAAGGATGTTAAAATAAGATTGAAAAGACAACAAGAAATTTCGGTGGTTATTTGGAATTCATTCGCATAATTTAACCCCTTTTTGAGAAAGTTTAAGGCTTGTTCAAGGTTTCCTTTGATAAAATAAATTCGTCCCATCACTCTAAATGAAGCAATTGGATCAATTGCATCTTTAATGTTTTGTAGTTCAATAATCTTCAAATTTTTTTCGTATGTGTGAAGAGATTTGTCTAATTTACCTTGAAGGAGATAATTGTGACCGATACTACCGTTTGCAGAAATAACCCCCAACAAATGCCCACGCTTCTGACTTATATCAATACTGTTTTGAAAATATATCAGGGATTCACCAAATTCCCCTTTATACTGATACGCAGTTCCTAATCCATAAAATGCTCTGGCTAGTTCTGGTAGATTATTATGCTTTTTTGAGATTCTAATCGCTTCATTATAATATCCGATAGCAAGATCCAATTCACCTTTGAATGTTGGATCGTCAGATTCCCCAAGAATGTGTACATATATTTCAACCCAACCTCGGTTACAAGAGGTAATGCCACTAAATTCCTCACTCTCTTCTTTCTCTAGTCCACTCATAGAATTAATTATATGTTTTCCCCTCTGTATAAATTTCTGAGCTTCGGCCACATTTTCCTGTAATATAAGGCAGAGACACAATAAACTATTTGCTGTAAATTCACCGACTTTATTATTTTCAGTTTGACTAATTTCCAAAATGTATATGAGCAATTTTCTTGCTGTTTCAAATTCATTTTCCTCAATTAATATTTTGCTTTTAAGAATTTCACCTACAAAAAAATCTTCCTCTTTTAGATGTTTTATTGATTCCAATGCCTGAGAAGTTTGCCCTTCATTAATTAAGTCTTTGATAACATGTATTTTCATTAATTCAGCACTTCAAGGAGAAGATTTATTATTTAAGGTCTTAAGAAATCTTCCAGCAGGGTTTGTTGATCCAAAGATAATTTCGCTAATCAAAAATGATACTATTTTATTTCAACTGATAATACAGTGATATCCTATTTTTGATTCATTTAGCCTTCAAGTTCATTCATTGATCAAAATAATTTCAATTTTAAAACAATAATACTGAATATTTCATTCTCATTTATCAATATGGTTAACAAGCAATTCAAATTACCCTGGTTATCAACTGGAAATGAATTAGTAATAAGAATATGGAATAACCATCATTCAAGTGGTGTTAAGGGATCATTTGCCCACTCTTTCATAGACCCATCATACACACTGATATTATCGTATCCCGCGTTTACAAGCGCATACGCAGTTAAACAAGCCCGCACAGCTCCTTGACAATATGGGACAATATGATTTTTCTTGTCGATTTCTGCATTTTTGAACATTTCCTCTATTTCACTGTTAGGTTTAAAAAATGAAACTTCTGCCTTTGGATTTGAACCAGACAACATTTGAGTCCACTCAATATGAATCGCACCTGGAACCTTTCCTGACCTCATATTTCCTCTTGCATCCTTGCCTTGGTACTCATCTAAAGTTCTTGTATCAATTATTTTTGTGTTTGAATTACCTAAATTTCTCAGAAGAGAGTCTTTTGAGATCACCAAATCATGGTTTATCTTTGATTGAAACTTTGTTGGATTTTCTTTTGGTTGATGAAAGTCAATGCTTACAGGATTTCCTAAATTGATCCATGCTCGCCAACCTCCGTCAAGCAATTTCACCTTGTTGTGACCATAGTACATCAAGCCCCACAAGAACCTACTAGCAAAGAGTGATCCATCATTGTCATAGGCGACAACAGTTGTATTTGCACCAATACCCATCTCATACATTATCTTTTCAAATTCATTAGCTTCAGGATATAATATACCTGGATTGTCTTTATCCCCTGCCTTCATATCGGGATTCCCATGTAGCTTGATTGCAGATGGTATGTGGGCTCTCAGGTACTGATGTTCATTACTGAAACAATCTACAAGAACTATATCATGCTCTCCCATTACTCTTTTTAATTCCTCAACTGATATGATCATAGAAATACTGAAATATGATTTCGGATATTTCTTATAAACTTTCAGTATAGCCTTAATACGATTAAATTTTGTATTGTTACCACAACTGGGTAAATATGATACTTTAAATATTCTTTAAAGAAATCCTTGACATAATCTTCCAGAATAAAATTTTATGATTAGGTTGTGATGTTCCTATAAGTAATTCTATTTACAGGCAGGGAAATCTAATTTCTACAAGATTCTAAAAAGTTACAAAATTATGCCATATTGTATAGAGAATGTATTGATTTGGCACAATTGCTCAACAATTTCTAATTTTCATGAGCATTTGTTTGTAATTCGCCCGTTTTCTAGGATCTAACCCTTATTCTAATTACACTAAATTCAATTACATTTGGGACTAATACAGAAAACTATAAACACAAGTGGTATCAGGAGTATCTAAAACCGTAAGAGATTTTTCTGCTACTGTTTCTGAATCGATTTCTATGATTTTTACAGAATGGCTATTCATCCAATAAATAGGTAAATTAGTAATCACGAAACCAAACATTGGATATTTTGTAAATGAGATAGAGATAAACATTCGATGATCTAGATGAATGCACATTATGAGCAAAATATGCATTTCGTAAAATTTTAAACATTGAAGGTTTGGGAGATTAATTTAACAGAAATTAAAATCGAAGTTAGAATAACTAAATTGTTATTTGATTAAATGAATGATTAAGCTTTAGAAAGACAAGCTAGATTGATCTTCGAAATAATTTTCCTTTTGGTGACAATTCTAAAAGTTAGACACTAAAGCAAATTATTCTGGCTCATCCATTCATCATCAAACAGTTTCGAAAGGTAGTTACGTCCAGTATCTGGAAATAATACTACAATTACGGCTTTCTCGTTCAAATTCTGAGCTAATTCAATTGCCGCGAACGCAGCTGACCCGGATGAACTTCCAACTAACATGGCTTCTTGTCGGGCTAAAGCTCTCGCGGTCAAATATGCATCTTTATCACTAACCCTTATCACATCGTCTATAATGCTAAGATCAATGGTTTCGGGAATAAAATCTTCACCAATACCCTCTGTTTTATAGATTTTAGCTCCTTCTCCATCTATCCCATAAAACTCATCATAGTAGATTGATCCCTCTGGATCAACACCAATTACTTTGATTTCTGGATTTTGTTCTTTGAGGTATTTTCCAACCCCAGTTATCGTACCTCCTGTCCCCATACCACAAACAAAGTGAGTTATTTCGGGACAGTCTTTCCATATTTCAGGTCCTGTAGTTTCATAGTGTGCTGCGGGATTAATAGGGTTGTAATATTGATTTGGGCAATATGCATTTGATGTTTCTGTAACAATTTTTTCAGCAATGGAATAATAGCTTTCTGGACTCTCTGGGTCGACATCTGTTCTAGTTCTGATTACCTTACTCCCAAATGCTCCTAGTAACCATTCTTTTTCTTTACTCATTTTATCTGGCATGGTATAGATCATCTTGTATCCCCTCAAAACTGAGACCATAGCTAATCCTACACCTGTGTTACCAGAAGTTGGTTCAACTATTGTTCCACCAATTTTGAGTAGTCCTTTCTGTTCCGCATCATATATCATTGCAGTGCCAATTCGATCTTTTACACTCCCTCCAGGATTTAAGAATTCTGCTTTGACAAGAATTAGGGGTCTGTTTTTTGCAATCATGTTGTTTAATTGAATTAATGGTGTATGGCCTATGTACTCTAGGATACTATTATAATATTTCATCCTTACATAATTAAATCAATATGTGTTATATAAACATTAGATTTCCAATTTTGCAAAATCTTGATAAAACAGATAAAACTTAAAAACAAATAGTACTTATATTATGGTATGGTTGTTGCATTTATCCTTATTAATAGTGAAATAAATGCAGATGATGAACTTTTGAAAGATTTAAAGAAATTACCTGAAGTTGAGTTTGTCTACCTTGTTTTTGGCATTTATGATTTAATCGTTAAAATCAATGCAAAGGACATGGATGACCTAAAAAATAGAATATTGAAAAATTTCCGTGTAATAAATAATATTCGGTCATCTATGACAATGATAGCGATTTAGTTGCTGGATCGGTAAATAATTTTACCAGTTGAAATGCGTAATAGGATGATAATACGCATTAGGATGATAATACGCAATTCCATTTATTACTTATCGATCAATTGATCAAGAAAATGGTTTAGTTGCTCCCTAGAACGACATCATACTATCAGCATCAGCACCATACTCGAGGAATGTCTTAGGGGTGGCCCATTTCACGTTTCCCACGCAGTCCTCCTTTTTAAGCTCTCTAGCATCAGCACAGGCTCCACATATAAGAATAGGCAGGTTTTTCTCCTCAACGAAATCTAAAAACTCCTTGAGCGTCCCATGACCAACAGTCACGACATGTTGAGCTACCCCTTTCCTTACACAGTTGACTGCTTCGCCCAAAAGGCCTATTGCCACCTCTGCATCTGGATGTGATTCCTTAGCCGCTTTAGCCATTATAAAGGGGAAAGTAGCCATAGTTGGATTATCAGTACCATGAGATCCAGTAAATATCATCTTAGTCATATTTTGTTTAACTCCATTATACTATAAAAAAAATATCATATTGTAAAATTTTTTGCTCATTTGTGATTATTTAGGAACATTTGTTTGCTAATTCACTCGAAATATGATCATTGATTTTTATTGATGTCCCAATATACCGTTTTTCATAAAAAACATATTTGCGTCTTATGAGCATACTACGCATTTCAAAGAATAACCTAGTTTAAGAGATCGAACAACTTTATTTTTCAAATATTTTAATTTCCAATTTACTGATTCATATTATTCATCCACTCTGGAGTAGTTGGTTGAGATTTAATTGATTACCATTAATTCCGTTAATGTGTATAAGTCTATACCGCTTGGGGGTCTGTGAAGACAACCAAGCTCTATTCTGGACGAGATCACGGAAATCATTGACAAAAATCCGTTTGAAAGAAACG
>MDVR01000090.1 GCA_001940725.1 Candidatus Heimdallarchaeota archaeon LC_2
GATGAGCTAACTGATCCTTGTAATAGCCAAAATCATTAGGATTTTTAAGGATTAAAATTATAGTAGATCCTTTCGGAGGATGATTCAAACCTTCAACTAGTACGAGGTCCACAGGGGGTAATTTATTATAAAGCTCATCGAAATCTAACATTGTACCTCGTTTTTCTTCATTGATTAATAGAATTGTCTCGTTTGGTGCATAACAAACCGTATAAACAGATCCTGAATTTCTATGACGACGAGTATCTTTGTAAGATGGGTCAACGGTGAATTCAGCGTGGTGCATGAATTTAATCGTGAAAATTGAAATTTCGCTAATTTCAGGGATAATTTTTTCAATTAATGTTGTTTTCCCACTTCCTGAGAGCCCCATGAAAAATATTTGATTAATATTATTTTTCATAAAATCTATTCTCAGTTATAATTAAATGTATAAATTTTGTTTGTTATGACCTCTGAAATATCATTTTAGATGCATTTTAATTTGATTGAATCAATTATTATTAGAAATTATGATAGTTTTGGAAATTAATTTTTTGAAATATCCAATTCTACTTAACATGGCATTTCAGCATTTTTTCGAGCATAATAAAACCAATTAAGAAATAGGCAACTCAAATAATATGTTGCAAATCCATACATAGCGTACTCTGGAACATTTTTAGCAATCGATACCCCAAATATTAAAGGTATTATGAAAGCACCGTACGCTGCAATTGCCGATGTCCATCCTAAAACTGGCCCAGCTTGTTCTCGTTCAAAAATCATTGGAACCATTCTGAAGGTAGATCCATTACCGATACCTGTTGTAATGAACAATAATAGAAAAAGAACCAAGAAAATTGGAAAATAATCCTCTGGAGTGTCTGAGTTCTTAGATAATGATAATGTATATCCGACACCTAATGTTGAGAGGATCATTGCGATAATATCATACTGAGTCACTTTAGCACCACCCCATTTATCCGACATCCACCCACCTATCGGTCGTGCGAGAGATCCAACCAATGGACCAAGCCATGCAAATGCAAGTGGGTTAGGTGCATCAGGATTTTCAGTAGTTCCATCTGCCAGATACCCAAAGCTATCTTTGATCAATTTTGGAAATGCTGCTGAGAATCCTATGAAGGATCCAAAAGTCATTATGTATAACCAGGTCATTATCCAATTGTGTTTGTTATTGAAAATTTTAAATTGATTTTCTAAATTCTCTTGAACTTCCGGTTGAGTTCCATATCTCATCATTGCTAACGTTATCGCAACCGATATTATTACTAAGATCAAGGCAAATAAAATAAAGGAGGGTTTTCCTTGAAAATCAGTGTAGAACACCATCAGAAGTGTCACTCCGACACCTGCTGCTATAAATCCGATTAGTTCTAAATAGAAGAATTTTGAAAGTGCGTTCTTTGTATCTGACACATCATGTTGGGGCAAATTGTTCATTTTGAACCATGCTGCCAGTAGAAAAATTGCACTTAGAGGGACCCATACTAATCCTGCATTTTGGATATAAACTGTATCTGAACCATCGGAATACCCATCACCAGTAAGAAAACCAAATAATTTGACTGAAATAACAATTGGAACCAATAATTGCATGACGCTAACCCCGACATTGCCCAATCCAGCATTCAAACCCAAAGAAGTTCCCTGAACTCTTTTTGGGAAGAAAAAGCTGATGTTCGACATTGATGATGCAAATGCACCTCCTCCGACACCTGATACTGCAGCAATAATTATTAGAGTAAGAAAAGAAACATTGGGATCCTGTAATGCAATACCTAGAGCTGCCATTGGCAATAATAATAGTAGTGTAGTGGAAGCAATTACATTGCGACCTCCACTAATTGAAATCATAAAAGAGTTGGGGATTCTTAAAGTTGCTCCCGCAAGCCCTGCAACTGCAGGTAATGAATATAATATTACTTTATATTCAGTTGGTGTTAAATCCCCTAAATCTGAAAACCCAAATTGCTCTGGATCTGAATCATGGAGTGATTGAATTAAAACGATTACAACAGACCAAATAATCCATACCGCAAATCCTAACAATAGATTGGGAATTGAAATCCATAAATTTCTAGTTCCTATTGATTTACCATGCTCTTCCCAAAATTTCTCATTTTCTGGGTCCCAATATTTTAGATTAGTATCTGTTCCTGGGCTAGAAGATTGTGTTTGTTTTGTGTCTCCATTGTCTGCCATTTTATACCACATTAATTGGTTTCTTTATATGGATACAACCTCTGAATTTGAATATTTTGGTTAATTAAAGTCGTAGTCCAAAATCAATTATTCGACCGATTGAGCAATACTATATTAAATATATTATTTTAAAATCGAGTTGCGTAATTATTTTTTTTACAATAAAACAACATGTTTGATAAATATATCATAGATCCAAAATGCTCAGTTTTCAAAATTAATATAAATTTACCCTGTTTTACTTAAGAAGTTTACATAAGGCAATCTAGTAAAAAAGTAAAATATTATTATCGTAAAATATGTCTTCTAGTATTGCAAAACCTGAGGGCTGTAAATATATAATTCAAGCCGAATTACTATATTTAATATATTGATATTATATACTTTCGAGCAAATATTTTTAATTCCAAAGAACATAGATGCATTTAGATATGTTTGATACGTCATCTGAAAAAGTTGTTACAATTCTTGGAGGTTTAGGTGTGCTATTTGTTGGAAGCGCTGCGTGGCTTATTGATAAGCCATCAATTGACAATAATGAGATTATTGCCTTGGTGAATATTTTTAACCATTTTATTCTCATTGTCATAGCCCTCCCATTTATGCTTAAAACATTATTTGAACAAGAAACTACATCAAAAGCTTATATTTTATTATTGAATATCTTTAGCCTTCTGAACGCCTTCTTTCTTATCCTCATTGCTTTTCAGCTACCCAGTAACCAATTATTTTTCAATCAAATTAATGATTTTTTCATTTTTCTCCTCATGGCACTCGGGGAGGTCATTCCGATCTATTTAACGGTTTACCAAAGAAGAAATAATGCCTTAACGTTGATTTAATATAATCCCTATATATTTTTTATTTAATTGTAATAATAATTTAATTTATTATTTTAGTTTCCATATGTTTTTTCTTAATTGGCTATACATAGATTGCTTTTTCTAATGTTTACTAATACCACCAGAACCCGTAAAGGTCAAGTATAATGCGAATATTGTTAAGGCAATCGCCATGAACATCTCAAAATATAATATCGCAACTCCATATCGATACCATGGCTCGTATTCTGTTATTTTTTCGTTGTCAGTTGTCATACTTATTCATCAATTGCTCCTGTTGCGGTTGTACCGATCTCATCATGTAACCAGTATTCTTTGCTACCTATTCCGTGTTCTTCAGGATGATCATCATATCGCATTGCCCAGACGAAAAATAACATGATTGGGAGAAATACAATTATGGCTGCAATTGCATAACCAACATGTAAGTTTGCTAAGACAGTAGCTCCAAAGATAAATCGGATGAAGACGTGCAGATTGCAGTAGGCACTTTTGCTGCAGTTCAGTCATTTAATGCTTCTCTATTCAGACCATTTTCGGGATACATGTCGGATCTATTTCAACGGCGGCGATGGATGCCATATCCTATGATATCAAAAGCTCTTCCTTATTCACCTAGGGTCCATTGGTTAATGACTGCGATGATATGTATTACGATAACAATGATTTCACTAACCATTGCAGGTCTTGTTGGTAGCTTACCTTTTTCTGTCATAGTACTTGCAATTTTTGGAATCACAATTAGTTTCGGAACAGGAGCCACGTTTGCCATTGTTCCTCTAATGTTTAAAGGAAGAACAGGAACTGCCACTGGATTTATTGGAGGAGTTTCAACCTCATTTGGGATTATTTATCCGTTTATCTTTGGAGCTACTGTCTTAGCAAACTTACATGTTGGTTATGCAATTGCAGCCATAATTGTATTTCTCCCAATCATGTTATTTTTCGTCTGGGCAATGCGATATGATGATCATCCTGAAGAACACGGAATAGGTAGCAAAGAATACTGGTTACATGATGAGATCGGTACAACCGCAACAGGAGCAATTGATGAATAAGTATGACAACTGACAACGAAAAAATAACAGAATACGAGCCATGGTATCGATATGGAGTTGCGATATTATATTTTGAGATGTTCATGGCGATTGCCTTAACAATATTCGCATTATACTTGACCTTTACGGGTTCTGGTGGTATTAGTAAACATTAGAAAAAGCAATCTATGTATAGCCAATTAAGAAAAAACATATGGAAACTAAAATAATAAATTAAATTATTATTACAATTAAATAAAAAATATATAGGGATTATATTAAATCAACGTTAAGGCATTATTTCTTCTTTGGTAAACCGTTAAATAGATCGGAATGACCTCCCCGAGTGCCATGAGGAGAAAAATGAAAAAATCATTAATTTGATTGAAAAATAATTGGTTACTGGGTAGCTGAAAAGCAATGAGGATAAGAAAGAAGGCGTTCAGAAGGCTAAAGATATTCAATAATAAAATATAAGCTTTTGATGTAGTTTCTTGTTCAAATAATGTTTTAAGCATAAATGGGAGGGCTATGACAATGAGAATAAAATGGTTAAAAATATTCACCAAGGCAATAATCTCATTATTGTCAATTGATGGCTTATCAATAAGCCACGCAGCGCTTCCAACAAATAGCACACCTAAACCTCCAAGAATTGTAACAACTTTTTCAGATGACGTATCAAACATATCTAAATGCATCTATGTTCTTTGGAATTAAAAATATTTGCTCGAAAGTATATAATATCAATATATTAAATATAGTAATTCGGCTTGAATTATATATTTACAGCCCTCAGGTTTTGCAATACTAGAAGACATATTTTACGATAATAATATTTTACTTTTTTACTAGATTGCCTTATGTAAACTTCTTAAGTAAAACAGGGTAAATTTATATTAATTTTGAAAACTGAGCATTTTGGATCTATGATATATTTATCAAACATGTTGTTTTATTGTAAAAAAAATAATTACGCAACTCGATTTTAAAATAATATATTTAATATAGTATTGCTCAATCGGTCGAATAATTGATTTTGGACTACGACTTTAATTAACCAAAATATTCAAATTCAGAGGTTGTATCCATATAAAGAAACCAATTAATGTGGTATAAAATGGCAGACAATGGAGACACAAAACAAACACAATCTTCTAGCCCAGGAACAGATACTAATCTAAAATATTGGGACCCAGAAAATGAGAAATTTTGGGAAGAGCATGGTAAATCAATAGGAACTAGAAATTTATGGATTTCAATTCCCAATCTATTGTTAGGATTTGCGGTATGGATTATTTGGTCTGTTGTAATC
>MDVR01000091.1 GCA_001940725.1 Candidatus Heimdallarchaeota archaeon LC_2
CCTTGATTAATTACCATCTTACAGCCTTACATTCTGATAAGTATATACAGGGTTTAGTTAGTGCTCTCTTGCAATCCTGTGTCGCTCTTAGTAAAGTCATATCTGACATTAAATTACAAGAAAGTGGGCAGGATCTATACCATTTTTATTCAGGAATTATTAGAGAGGGAGAGGCATTTGATATGGACCAAAAGAATTGGTTAACACAGTATTTTCACACTGATCTGACCTGCAATCTCATTCTTGGTCTTAAAAGACATGGAATAATAAAAATTAGAAAAGGATCAAGAGATGATTTTAAACTTACCAGCACGGGTTTGGAATTTATCAAGGTTCTGAGGGAATATTATTCATATCTTTCTGAGTTAGATAACTTCGTAAGCAACACTGATTCCACACAATTCAACAACTTGGAAAATTCATTCAAAATCGACATGATTGTACCAGAATCATTAGAAATATTTGTCCGAAAAGAAACTAGATTCATGAATTGTTACTGTGCTCATCACAATATCGTTTATTCGAACGAACAAACTTACTTCCGTCACTCAGCAAGACTACATTCAGGTTTCAAGTGTAATATTCATAATTATACGACCAATTCATACAAGAGTTTCTACAATCACTGTCTAAATTCACATTTCGACATCCAATTCAACAAGTACAACATTATTACATTATTCGATTTTATTGATGAACTCGATCCACTCATAAATTTTTCACAAACTGAAAAGGAACTAATCATTCACAAAGTTAATCAATTAAATACCCAGCTCTCTGAATTTGAAGGAAAATCGGTTTATAATGTATCCAAGGTGTTTATAGCAATACTTTTTCTTCATCTGGAGAACAAAGATAGTAGAGCATCGAGACATCTAGACTTCAATTATCTTTATATAATTTTTCGATCAATTGGCAGGGCCAAACCTTATACTGCCAAGAATATTAAATTGCTTCTACGAAAACTCAACTTCGATTGGATGAAGTTTAAGTACAGTTATCAAGAGGGATTTTTGTACTATGGTTCAATTATTCTTCGAGATCCTGATTTTAATGAACATCTTGTCCAGCGTGGTATAGATGTAAAATCCTTTAGAACTATATGGGATCTGATGTTTTCCTTCTTAGTGGGTTCTGCCTCTTTGAATGAATTAACAAAATACAGATCCTCTCTCCCCCAATTTGTTTTGAAATCAATTGTAACATTTTCAGAGATGTTAGGTGAATGGTTCTCCCCAGGACATCCTGCCTCTAATCTACTAACCAAGGCGGATATTGAATCGATCATTGATACCAATCTCTCTTCACTTCCATATATCTCTGAGGTGCAAGTTGGAAGAATGTTAAGAGATCGTAAATCTTTGAAATTAGAAAAATACATCTTTAATTTCAAGAATGATCTGTTCAAGATTTATGAGCAAAATAGTATCGATCAATCTAACAGACCGTATTTATAAAATAGATCGTGTGCTTTAATTATTTATCAATACCAACCATTTCCGTACCGACATAATATCAATTTGTTTTGTTTCTTATATAGAATTTGATTTATTTATTATTATGACAGGAATTTTCTTTGGTAGAATGAAAATGAAAATACAACATTACCTTTGTCGAATAAAATGTGATGGCAATAAAGGCGTAATCGCCTCTTGGGACGAGACTCTAAAATTTCTCTCAAATGATCAGCAGATTGAAAAATCTATCAGATACGAAAAGATCAAGAAGATTGATGATTTGGACCGTTATAAGAAACTAGGTTATTTTTTACCATTTCTAACCATACCCTTTGCTGCACTCATAATAATTTACGAAGAACACGTCGATCTTTCTAAATTACATATCATGATGGGATTTTACATTTCAATTGCCATTGCGTTTGCTGGTGTCTATCTCTCCATGAGATCAGGTATCGTTATCCATCACTTTGACAGTAGTAACAATTTAATTAGCACAAGATTTGGTGGATATAAGAAAGATATACATCTGTTGATGAAAGTTATCTTGGGAAAGATTAAGAAGATTGTTGAAAAGAATGTGGAGAAATATTCAGTATGACTCCATTGAGTGATAGATCCTTTGACCAATTTTCCTTATTTGTTTATTTAAAATTGATCTAGATATATTTTCGATCGATCGAAAAAAGCTGACTACTTGGCGATCGATGATAAGGTATTTCCATACTTGCACGCAATTTATTCAGCTTCTTCTCCTGCTCACTTCTTCCCCTTCCAACTAATCGCCTGATCAACTTAAAAACCAAATTCCAAGTGCTATCTATAAATTGGATATATCTGAATTCGAACGAATCAAGAAATTCAAAAGATTCTTCAGAGTAATCCCATGTGAGCATATCTCTTGTTTGTTCATCGATTTTTTCATTTCCAGCATATGCAAAAATATGACGCTTCAAATAACGATCCATTTTCTTGAATTTCTTTTTCCTTATTCTGATATAATCCCAGGTGGCGATCAACAATCCTTCCATCCAAAATAGCTCCCCCAGATAATCAACCTTGATTTTCTTACTAGCAACTTGATCTGCCATTACTTTGGCATCCTTGAATAACTGAACTACGATATCGTCAGCTTTGGGATTGAAATCAAATCGCCCTAAAGTCTCATTATCGACTCTTATTTGACTCACCAATTCAAGATATTGAGCTGATATATTGCTTTCTTCTTTCCTTAGTTCTTTTTCTGGCATATATATCTGATATCTATTCTTCACACTTCGTCGGATAAAATAATCCAATCCAAAAATAAATCTGATTAGAGTTCGATCATATTGATTAGTTAGTATTAATTGTTGAAGATATGAATATGTTTCTTCAGGGTAGTAATTCCATAATGCATTTATCACCACACCATGTAGGATATAATCATCCTTTAGCGTGACATCTTTATTCATCTTAAGTAATTCCTCAAATGGAAAACTACATTTTAGGGATATACCAGGATATTCTGTTTTCATATACTAATAGAAAGATTTGAAAATTATATAAACAAAGAATATTGATCAAATATCAGGATCATTCATCCTATAGATATTCTGATTGATCAGTTCTTATCAATTTCAACCATTTCCGTACCGACACAATATCTCGATAGTAGTTTTATCTTGTCTTCGATTCATTCGATCGATTGTTATCATTAATAATTAGTGAGACATCGCCTCCATTCAAATCGATCGATCTAGGAAATGATATCCAGTATTTGTACTCATTGAGAAATGATTATAGGTTGATTATTGCTCTTATCTTTGATGCCAAATCTTTGTTTTGATTTAGTTCACTCTTTAATTTATCAAACTTGATATCGTATCTGAAGCGCCGATCTATCAATAGTACAGTTCCTACTAACATTTTATTTTCAAATATTACTCTTGAAATGTTTAACCTTAGGTCTGATTCAATTGTCGCACTTCTAATTAGCTCATCTGATTCATTGGTGGATTTTTCAAGATTTAGACAACGATCGATAAGCTGATAGCATAGTATAAACAAATTCAATATATAGGATAACTTGGATTTTGAATTGGCAAGGGATGGATCTGGTGAATACTTTCTCTTTGTTTCTTGGTATATAATATGTAGAATCTTCATAAATTGGTCTGCATTTATTCCTAGATTGTATACCCCTAATTTGTTTAGATGAGACAAAAGGAATTCTGATGATACCAGAGTATTCCAATACAAGTCAGCATATTCATCAAGAGTGTATCGATATTGACTAAAATCGAAATCAATCAGTTGTAGCGATAAATTACTTATACGTGAATTTTTATTTAATCCCAACTTTTTCTGAATTCTCATTAGTTCCTTATATTCTATAAGATATCTCTTTCTCAAGTGTTGATCTACTCTGAAAACATATAGCAATGTTATTCTAAACTTGGCAGGAAAATAGATTAACCCGGTTCCATTCTCCTTGATCTTTTGTCGAATCCCGAGATAAGTTTTGAAAATGATCCCACAATCTTTTTCTGATAAATTTTTGATCTCTGCTAATTTTTGAGTGATCTGTATAAGATTGGTTATTTCCGATGTGATCTTCACTCCTTTAAAGTGATGATTTTCTAAATAGGTAACATCATTTTCTGAATCCATGGATTGTAATCCAGAACTCTTACTTCTGAATAGTAGTTTTTCTTCTATCATTACATTTCCTCTTTACTGACTCATCAATCAGTTCACTCTATAGATTATAATATCACAATTATTATTTAAATAAACACGAAATTATAAGTTGGAAATTATTTGTTATATGATCTAATACTAAATGTTTCGTTAGTACTTGAAAAATTAATTTCCCCTAATTTCAGCCATTTCCGTACCGACATTTTCATTTAATATTAGTTCTGATTTTAATTATATAATATTCATGACTATACTCTAATATGGAAAAAAATCGATCTTGTCTGTCCCAACTTCAATTAAATATCAAATGTTTAAGTCGATCGAAATTCGATCGATTGATTTTTTCGTCTAATAATTACTGAAATAATGAATGCCGGTAATACCATCCACAAATTGTAATCAATAAAACTTGGACCTTCTGATGAGTTAAATTCACTCTTGCTGACATCCTTATTTCTATAAGAAAAATCAATTGTTTTATTGATAACACCAGTTTGAAAATAATTCAGCTGGTAATGTCGCATAATCCCACTAGATACAAAATAAGAAGTCTTTATGTGTATCGTATATTCAGAGTATTGGGGGCGAGAATTCCCCAAATCAAATTTATATTCATATTCAAATTTTTCAGCATCCAGCTTGACCTCATTTGTAATAATTGTTGATTGAGTATTATAAGCAGCGTCTGTAATTTCATCTTCTGCTCTTTCGAGAATACTATCCCAGTTAGCAAAAATTAATGGGACAGTATCTAATAACCCCCATCCTCCGACACCCCAGTGCATGTAATCGGGTGCATTACCTAAATATTTACCAGTAGAATCATTTATTCCAATGATTGACAATTGTGCCCAGATATCGTCCGGATAATAGGGTGCCATCATGACATTTTCTAATGTATATGTATATTCCTCTCCCACATCATCTTGATCAATAACTATTCCATTAGATGGGAGGGTAAAGGCATCTGGAGAATCAATATCTAATTTATCCACCACCATTACCCAAGAATCACCTATTGAGGTTGATATGTTCGGAATCTCTGCACTAGTCATGGTAGAGGTCAAAGCTAAGATAAACAATAATGCAAACAGTCTTATTTTCATCTATTATTCCAATATGGCAATTGTTATTTAAATAAAATAAATTTGAGTTGAATAGTTTATAATTCTCGATCGGTCTTTGTTTCAGAAATACTTATTTCAAAGAAATCCTAATATATCGATAGATAGAATCACAAGTATCAGAAGAGGTGTAAAGTTTTACATCTATTAGTATTACAGCCATTTCCGTACCGACACTTTTTCAATTAACATTATTTCCGATTTTGTTTATATAATTTTCATAACCCTATAATTGTATGGAAAAAGATTCCAACCAGGAGAGCTTCGAAGATGGGTACCGCTCTCGCACAATAGAAACACAATCAGAACTTATTGACAATCGTTCCAGAGATCTACAAACAGATGAGGAATATGATGTAGATGAGCTACTTGATCATTATGACAATGAATTTAATATATCACTGCACTATGTCTCAATGTTTGAGTTACGCATCAAGGAAAAGAATATCAACAATCTCATTGTTCGGTTTATACAAACCCTCAGTAAATCAAATAGAGAAAAATATTTTGATCAGGAGAAAATGGAGATACGTGGGATGTCAATAGCCATCAATAATAATTATCATTCCAAGGAAACAAATTCCGATTCACACCAGTTTCAATTTGAATGGGATTTTCACGATCGAAGTCCCGATTCTCTAGAGTTTGAGGATATTCAGTATAACTTTCCGGTAACCTTCCTAAACAGTTTCCTCTGTTTCCTTATTTCCAATTCACTACTTGATGATAAAGAAACAAATGTAATGATTCTATGTACATCCAAACCATTCAGTTCGTTTATGGATTATACAAACTTCATAATATCTCATCATAAAATAAAGAACTCACTTGGTATTTCTAAGGATTTTTGGATTAAGGAAAAAATTACACAAGGTGAACACCATACTTACGAAATTTATGGGTTAACAAAAAGGGAATGGAACCATTTGATGGAGTTACCACATGACGAGATGCCAATTGGATTCTGGGATAATTATGATCATCTTCCTTATCGATATTTTTCCGGTGAATTACAATCATTCGATGTAAAGTGATTCGATCGATCTGTTAAATTATTATAATTAATTCTTTCGTTGCCGTACTTATATAATTTTCATCGCTTAATATTAATCAATGAGTGTAATCACAATACTAGATATGAATATAGAGGAATTCATCGCAGATGTACCATTCAAGATGCCAAGTGCAAGAAATCGTGCCCTTCATAATCTGAAAAGCGCAGATTTACATCTGGCTAGACAATTACTTATGATGAATAGAGATGAAATAGAGTGCATTGAGGGAATATCTGAAAGCACAGCAAAGATATTATTCACACATCTAATCATGTTACGGGGTAGTAATCTGAAACCTGTATCTGAGTTGAAACAGGAATTTGAATACTTGGAAACCAATATCGAAAAGTTAAATGAGGAATTGGGAGCAGGATATTTTACCTCATCGATAGATGGTGTGGGTATCCGAAGTGGATCAATAATCGAACTTGTAGGTGAACCAGGTATAGGAAAGACCAAACTATGCCAATCACTTGCATTGCAAATGATGAAATATAAGAAAAATGGTGGCTGGAATAAAAGAGTATTGTATTTTGATTCATCTTTTGAGTCTCCACTAGCAAATATGAGGGTACTAAATGATTTTCACAAAGTATCTGAGTCGCAACTGGAAAAAAACTTGTTTGTGAGTAACACAAAAAATCTTGATGAGATCCTAACCCATCTCAAATCGCAAGATCCAGCCAAGATTGGAATGGTAATAATTGATAATATATCCCAGATAATTGCCAATCAATATCCAACTAGTCATTTTATGGGAATAGGGCGATTAATGTCAACTATTGGATACAGGGATAGAGTACTTCATCATCTCTTTACCTATCTCAGACAATTGGGTCATTACTTTGGTACCATAACACTAGTAACAAACAGTCTGGAACGTCATTTCGGACATGTCACTTCGCCAGAATTCATTTCGAAACTTGAATATTCCATCAAGTACTTTTGTAGTATGAGTCTTTTTATACAACGAGCTTATAGAATGGAACAGAAAGAGATGCAGGGTGTTGGAAAGCACATCCCCTCATGGTCATATGGAAAAGGAAAAATCGATAGCTCTCCTATCAGTATTCACTGTACCAAATCAAATCAGCATCGTAAATTCAGGGCTCCTGCAATTATATCCAAATACGGAGTTCTCGGGTGCACTGAATACAATAATGTTATCAAAAATCAATCTGAGGCTCTACATCAATACAAATAAAATTGACAGATCGATATATCGATATATTTCAAATATTTTTGATTATGCTTTGTTTACTTATATACAATTGATATCTATTAACTAATGTGCTAATTGAGGATATTTCTGATGAAGAATTTCTTGATAAGATAAAATTCAGATCACTTGCTGCGAAGAGGAGAATACTCAATGCATTGAAAAATGGTTTCATTGAAACTCCTCTTGAGCTGCTAGTTTATGACATAGAAGACTTAGAAAATATGGATGGAATAAGCCAATATAATGCGAAGAAAATTTACTCTTATATTCAAGACCAACAATCCCTACTTGATCAAAAGACATTATCTAAACTCAACAGGATAAAAAGGAAGAGAATTAAGGCAAGGGAAAGTAAACGAAACGCCAGATTAAAACGCATGGCAAACCGACCAGATACCTATAATTTTAACATTGAACTTTATCTCCTTGATTTCAAATGTCCGGGTTGTATTCATATCAATATTCATCATTTACTCAATAATAAACAAAAATTGATTACTAATCTAGAAATGAAAACTGATGAGAGTGGGATCACTAGTATTAATTGTAGGTGTGATAGAGTAAAACTATTCTTACTAGTTAATAGAAGAACCACAATTCCAGGTGAGCGTTACAAAGGTAAACAAAAACGCGATAAAATATTTGATTATCGATTTGAATTCTTCTATATGGAGATTGAGCATGTCTCATATCACCTTGAAGATAGATATTCAACCCCACACGAGGTGCGATATCCTTCTTCTTCTCGTGTTTGGGATACTGGATTTTTAACAACCGCAATCAAACAATTATCATCGATGATTGGAGAGATCTCGATACATTCATACAGTGACTTCAAAAAATGGATTGAAGGAGGGGTCAAGGATTTCAATTCTCTCGAAAGAAAGGCTACTGATCACCTTGACGAATTTCTTAGTTGTTTTGCCGGTATTGATAGCTTCAAGCATTCATCATTATCCGATTATTTTATGGATCACTGGCCAGTCATTATTATTCACAGTGATAAATCGTTCCCATTCGATCTTATACCGGGTGATATGATGATGATTTATGTCCCTCTTTATCCCGAGTATAGACATTTTATTCATAATTTGAGTCCAAGAGCATTTTCTCTTTCTCATATCAATTCTAGTTTAATACACTGGACCCGTGACTTGAAACTTGATCTCAAAAGAAGATTTAGTTCGATGATAGGTTATAGAGAAATTCCTAGGGAGATTGCTCTCGAGAACTACTTGGAGATATTTGCTTCCTGTATCTACTCATGGTTTGACAAACATTGGAAAGAGATGAGTGTAGATGAGTTTGTAACCCACTTGAATAAACGCTTTGACACCCAATTTTTCACCACCTTCGATCTACCAATACTTGAGGATACTGCATATTTCCACGAGATTCTATGCTCAGAAGACTCGTAATGGTGACAGCCTTCGAAGTTAGATATCGGATATCAACCACTGAAATTCAACAATTACTACAACATCTCAATCGATAGATCGATTTTTATTTAAATAACATCTGAAGCCTATTGTTATTGTAAATTGAATACGCATGCTTATCAATCGGCTAAAAATCGTTTCCCAACCTTCAATGAAATATTGGATTATTGGAATACTATAAGAAAGCTAAGATCGAAATATCCATCCAATGATTTTCCAATACGAAAATTGATTGATGAAAAATCGCTGAATCAATTTTTCTGGAGAATGCTGTGGTTGTTTTACCCAGAATTAACTTACACCTATCTCGATATCTTGAGGAATTCTGATCATAAATATCCCAAGGATTGTCTTCAATTACTGGAAAGTTGTTTTGAAGTTTTCTCTTCTATCGCAAATGATGGGGTGTATTCAATAATTACTGATCTGAATTTTCGTGAAATACTAGATCAGTTGTCCTACGATGATTGCATTGATGATGATTATTTTGATATTAATAATCTCTATCATTCAAAAAAGTATACTTTTTCTTGTAACTGTCTTAATCCTAAGATCAAGACGCTACATAGGGGATAATGACAGGAGCCCCATCTAAGAAACGTAAAGCTTCGAAGACTAGTTGTACCATAGGTAACTCTGAGAAGTAATTGTGGATCTGATTACGTGCCGCATTCAGATCTGCATTGATAGAAAATTGGCATTCAACACACGAGAATTGACGAGATCGATAATTATCTTTTTTGATAAAACTACAGGCAGAACATCTTTGAGAAATGAATTCTGGATTCCATTTCGCAACTTCTATGTGTTTTTCTGATGCTTTGTAGATAATCTTTTGTTCCAGATCATAATACGGCCAGGAATTGATCTCTCTACTGGTCTTACTCTTTTTGGGATACATTGCTTTTTGACGAATCCCCGTAAGATCCTCCAATACAATTACTGAATTTGCTTTGATATTCTTCACAATCTGTTTGGATAAACAATGATTTGTATCCTTCCGAAACCGTTGCTCCTTTCCACTAAGACGTTTTAATTTACGTTTAGCGGAACGAGTGCCTTTCTTCTGGAGACTTCGTCTTAATCTAAAATACTTATTTCTGATCTCACGTAGTCTGGTACCATTGTAAAATTGATTATTTGATGTAACTGCCAGGTATTTAACTCCTCTATTAATTCCCACATACTCCTGAAGCTTTGTCTCCTCTTCAGAGATAAATTTGCTAATTACTAAATGTAAGAAGAAACTATCCTTTTTCCTGTGTTTAACCAATTCCATACTTTTGAATTCCCATCTCTCATCCTCAATATACTTTAGACAATATCTGGGAAAATGAAGATTCAATGAGATTCTACCTTGAAGAGTTAAGATAGATATGCTAGTTCGATCTCTGGATATCTTAGAACATTTATTCTCATATCTAATGGGGAGATTATCTGGAAGAACAACTGATGTCGGTCCGGATTTTTTCAATAACGAATTTCTGACATCAATTGCCTTGTTTCGTGCATCGTTTTCAGTATCAGATCCTTTTGATTATTATCAGGATAGATATTGACTTTGATGGTACGTACCAGTAGAGTCATAATATACTAATAGAGACCAAATCTATATAAGAAAACTAAATTTACAGAAAGAAATTATTTAATTGAATCGATCGAATCGATGAATCAAAATTAGAAATTAGTATACTTTTTTTTATCATGAATTTTATGAGCGAATTAAAGATCATGTTTTTCTCGATTCCCAAAAAGATATATTTCTGATACATCAGTTTTTCATCTTGGAATTCACCTATCTGGTTAATTTCCGCCATCTCATAACATCAATTGAGATCAATTCTGATAAAACACTTGTTTACTATTTTTTATTAGGTTACCATTTTGTTACTCCATATATCAAACAAAGGAAAGAATTCTCCCCTATCAGTCAGATATTAGAAGCGAAGATCGAATCTGACCTTGCTCATGCTATGGATATTCTTGAACAAAATGAAGATAGAATACTGTGACATCGATTTGATATTGCATCCTGTTGTTTCGAACTCTAAATCGACCGAAAACCCTAAGAAATTGAAATCTATCTATTAATCAATAATTGGCTCAGCTTGTTGAATTACTTCATTATCTTAGCCATTTCCGTACCAACACAATTTCGATCGATATTTTTTTGTTCTAAACAATTACTCAGAACTTCGGAACGGGGAGAATGTAGCAGCTTTTTCGTGGCCACTGGTAATCAAATTAAATAATTCCTCGTTCAATTCCTGATCAATTATTCCAATGGGCGTTATCAGTGCAATACTATCGAATTTTCCATGATTATCCGACTTTATGCATTTTAAAAAGATTAATTGGTGATAATTTATAAACCATTGATAATAGCTAGATTGATATTGCAGGTTGGCAGTCCAGACATTAGTGATCACCGGAGTGATGGCCATCTGGGTAGAAGAGAGAAATTTATTCCGCATAAACTGTTGCAGTTTCAAATTGTCCTTCTGATCCTTATCACTTATCTTGCCCAATTGCAGCACCAGATCTGAGTGATAATCAAACAAGGGGTGCAGACTAGCTCTTTGGTTATTATCCTCTTTATTGACGATTATTCCAATAGCATCGTAATATACCACCATTTTTCTAAAGCTGATCATAAACTGATTGAGGAGATCATCTCGTTCATACAATAAATCCACTTCGTGATTATTTTGTTCATCAATTGCGAATGTTCGTGGATGACTGCTATCAATGATATCTGATATATTGTCAATTATTACCAATCCAATATTATCAAAACGCTTAGTAATACCAAACTGAGTGGATAACAACAGTTCTAATTCAAGCAGCGAGGTAATGTGAAGTCCGATGAAATTCTTTATCAGCACGTTTAGAGGAATCTTGAAATATTTATTAAATCGCTGCAAATCATCATACAATGGTTGTCTACGTGATGATATGAAAAGAACGTTCTCAGACCAGCCTCCATGCTTCTTGGATTGCATTGTACGCATAGCAAGGGTATAGCAGAGGTTAGATTTCCCACATCCTGGTTCTCCATAAATCTGAATAATCGATTTACTACGTAATCCTTCATAACTGTAACCCAATCCGAGATTAATATCCAAGTACTGTAGGCTGGTAGCCAGATATCGTGGGTTGCAATAATTTTTTTTGAAATCCTCCATCAACCCTTGTCTAGTGCCGTGTATATGATCAATAATTGACCGAGCATAATAGGGACCCACCATCCTGATTGCCATTAATTCATCATAATCAAGCTTTTCAAGTTCAAAAATAGTGGTGATCCCATGCTTTTTCAACGAGATCAATATTTTTTTCTTCGCCATATTGCTCAAATGAGGTATTTTCTGAATCCATTCTGTAAGTTCCAATTTGGATCTATCATCAACCCTAACTTCCATAATATCTTCCCTAAGTCCTATTGCCACTGATTAATACCCCCTTTGTTTGCGTAACTTGGATCTTTCTATCCTTTCATCAAGTTTCATCTCCTTGATTAATAGTTGGTATAGATCCCGGTTCATATATCCTGAATCTGAAAAATCAAATAATCCGAATGGGGTGAACATTGCCCGTGCTGCTAATTTATTATAATAAGAGGACTTTAGACATCTTATCTCAATAAATCCATATTTCATAACAAAGGAATTCTTGAAAAAGGAAGCATATTTTTCTATTGGCTTCTTGAGTTGTAATGTATCTCGTAAAAGCTTGCATTCCTTTCCTGTTGATCTATCGATCAAAAAGGAAATATCTGTATGATTCTCTAGATTCGATGGGATCACATACTTTTTCTTCATGGGAAAACTAAAACCATCACGTGTGAAAGACAATTCATTGGCAAAGATGACGATTGAATTATGGACCTCACTAATTTTCTTGAGACGAAGCATTATTCGATTTAGGATATTTCTTTTCTTACCTCTCGATCGATTAATACGAGGTCCGGCTGCATACCTCTGGTGATTACCCAGATGGAATATATTATCTAGGATGATAACACCAAAATCCCCAATTCGCGGATGATGCCGCAATAACTCATCCAAATCATGGAGTCCGTCTATCCAGATACCACAATAATTTGACTCAATCCTTTCTTGGGATACCTGCCAATACATATTGATTCGTAGCAGATCCTCTGGGTATGGCACATTTTTGGATGAAACATAAAGTACCTTAGAAGATTTCTTATTTGATTCCAACATCAAAAGGGTGATCTGGTGTAATAGAACCTTCAGATACTGCCCTTCTGTACTGTAGAATCCTACTAATGATCCACTTTTTATTCCTCCCCCACTTGATCCATTCTCATTATCAGTGGTTTGTAACTGTACATCGAGCTGGGGTATTCCAGTCAGTAAAAACCACGGTACTCTCTTTTGATGTCTAGTTAGAGGTGACATCTGTTCTTCCAATTGATAAGTAATCAATCTTTTTGCAAAGATCTCTCGACCGATACTGCCTCTGTAATGGAGGCGCATTATGTCATCCCATCCCAGAGCAAGTAATTGACTTTTATTCCTAATGGAATTGGCTTTCAGCCAGCCGATCAATCTTATTCTGTACCCTAAATCCTTGTAACCCATATTATCTAGTAATTTTGAAAGAGGATCATTTGTTTCTTTATTGACTGCACTCTTATCTTGAAGTACTTCCATAATATACCTATGGCAATAGAATCTATATAAATAAAAAATCGGCATCTAGTAAGAGAATTATTGATCATCGATCGAAGAATTTAATCAGCGATTCTGACATCAGACTAAATCTTTGATACTGGACCCAAATTTTATTGCCTCATAATGCTTGTTTGTTTATATAAATTTCATACACTATATTATTATGATGATGCAAGAGATACCTCCAATATTTTTGGATGATGCGTTAACATTTATTGAAATATTGCCTGACAGGTATGAAAAGATCATATGTGTTACCAGATATGGGTCAAAAGAGGGTGAATATCGCATATTTTTTGAGGGTGAGAAGCACTACGATTTCTCGCTCCCTAAGATTGTTATGAAATGTTACAGTTCTTTCAGTCAAAGTGGTGATAAAAGTTATGGCTTGGCTATTGATCGATCAGAATTTGCTAACTTATTTATGAAATATTTCAACGAAATCCACAATACGATTATGCAAATCAAGGAAATTGATTCATTTGCAATATTTGGTCGCGACCCTAAAAGAGCGTACAAAAAAGGATTTTATTTGGGACTCAAACTTGTACCAACCCAGGTTGAGGTTGAATCTGCAATGGGAGAATATTTGACTGATGAAAAGGAGAGACTGCGATTCACAAGAAGAATGATGGGAATATTCAAATTCCTATATCCTGCCACACTGATTTACCGGGATATGATTGCTAAATGGAATATATTTTCAACACGTGGCAATGATAATCTATTGATGGATAGAAAATTCTTTGGTGAAAATGGGGTAGATGCTGATATAGAATCTCTTATATTCTTATACTTAGAGTATTTATCCTTACGGGAATTCTCTACCAGAATAAGGGGAGGATTTCTTGAAATTAAAAAACTGAATATTTCTGAATCACCATTTCTCCTAGAATTTACTGGTTCTGGAATTACTGAACTTTCTATGACCGAAGAGGGGCTGAAATCATTATTAATTACCTACTATGAACAATTCGATATTCCAAGCCATTTGCAACCCAGCTTGAGTGGAAAGTTTCATGTCTCGAGATTGTCCTGTGATTCATTCCTAGTTTGCAATGATAATGGTAAAGCAATCAATCGGCTTAAACAAAAGATACAATGGTTTTCCAACTCCATAAAGGATGGTGCATTTGATGTAAAAATGGCAGAATTGGTTGTTAATCCTATACTACACACAATGGACCTTAGACAGCATATTACCGTTGATTTACATATTACGTATTTTGAATAGCCGATAGATCGATGACTCAAATAAGAGACGATTCGATCAAGTAATAAAGCCTTCTCAATAATCAATATATTGGAAACTATCAATCTTTCACTTTATGGCTTAATCCGTTTTCGATCGATGATTTCTTGATTCACGATTGATTGAGATTTAGAACCTCCTGTCGGGTAATTACAACACGTCACGCATTTCCGTACCGACACTTTTTCGTGGATTTGAGTTTTTATTTTAGACCATTTGGACTTGTGTTCTTATATAGATTTCAAGATAATTATTATCGAGACAAATAAGGAACTAGATATCTATTCTGTTAGCTGAATATTACATAGAAATATGAAACAGCAATTATGGTAGGGGTAAACTCCTACAATCGATTGGGACTTGGATCCCCTTGTCGAGACTGAATTTTGCTTTCCAGACCACCATTATTAGTATGTGTGATACAACACTTCCGAAAGCGTGTGGCAAAGAAGCACCCCTACCAACTCTTTACGAGTGATTGAATTTATGATACAGGAAACAAAAGCTTTACAGTCAATTTATGTCGGATTGGATATTTCCAAACAAGAAATTGAGATTTGTGCCATTAATAATGAGGGTAAATCTCTACTAACATTTACAACATCCAATTCAAGAAAAGGATTTCATTTGTTGATCGAGAAATTAATGCACTATGATCAACCTACATTTGGTGTAGAAAGTACTGGTCCCTACAGTGGCAATATTATCCAATTTCTGAAAAAAATTAATGCTCAAATAGTATTAACCAATCCTTTTCAAATCTCACGATTACGAGATGTGTTTAGTAAATCAGTAAAACTGATCCAATTGATGCTTATGTTATTGCACAAGCATTGAGAATGAATTTCTTAAAAGATTCTCAAAAATCAGATATCTATGTCTTCATGCAGGATCTTTTGGAAAGATATTACGATTTAACTGATCGTAGGACTGCATTGGCAAATCAATTAAGATCTAACTTGATAGAGACATTTCTAGAATTTGATAAATGTTTTACTACAATTTATTGTCATACTGCATTGGTTCTATTATATCAATATCAAACAGCTAAAGATCTTCTTGCTGCGGGTGAAGAAAGAATACTACAAACGGTACGTGTAAACAAAGGAAGAATCATACGAATCGATCGATCGATTTACGTTCACAATCCTGTAGTGATAATAAATAGCAAATTAGAGGGTAGTAAGATTTCAGAGTTACTTTTTACTATTAATACACCAGATATTGTAATTATATGGTCCATTAATGTATTAATATTCTAACCAATTAATCAAATTCTCTTTAAAATCCCATCAAAGTTAAATTGATTAGGTTTATGGTAATTTTGTATTCTGCATGGTATTAATAGGGTAGGGATAAAGCATATCTTTCTCCCCTTATCAGCCATCTAGTTGAGTTTAAACATTATGTCCAAAAAACCACAAGTTGGCCAAATGGTACTGATAAGACGAAGACCTGCAATTATAAGAGAGATAGAGACAACAAAGGGAATCAATTCTTATGAAAAGGATCAAGACCTTCATTTAGTTTCTGTTGAATATCTTGATAATTGGGATTATCCTGGTGAGGATCACTTAATTTGGGAAAGAGAACGGGGGGCAAAGATCCTCTCCAAAATTGCTTTTCCCAAAGTTGAAAGTACGATGAGTGACAATACAAGGAATTTCAATGCCTTCAGAAATGGTATCAAATGGGGTTCACTTGGACAATATTTTAATTTCAATAAACAAACTACTGAATCATCGCTTCCGGTCTACACCAGATTATTTAGTCCTTGGAAGTCTGCCATAAAGGTTGAGGACTATCAATTAGTGCCAGTTGTCAAAGCACTACAAATGCATCGTGTCCGACTATTATTGGCTGATGGAGTAGGATTAGGAAAAACCATTCAAGCAGGTCTAATTGCAACTGAATTAATTCATCAAAGACGAATAAGAAAAATTCTAATCGTCTGTCCTGCTTCTCTCCAACTTCAATGGCAGGAGGAGATGTTTGAGAAATTTAATCTCAAATTTGTCATTCTAGATTCTAATGAAGTTGTCAGAATTCAAAAAAAGATTGGGATTGATACAAACCCTTGGAGTGCAATACCCAAAATCATTACTTCCATGGACTATCTAAGGCAAATTGATGTAAACAATAAATTTGAAATTTCAGCAAGACAAAGAATAACTAGGACAAAAAGGGTCTGGGATCTCTTAATTGTTGATGAAGCGCATAATTTTTCACCAAATAGTTATACTCGAGAAAGTAAACGAACTCGAATGTTACGGCAAATCTCAAAATGGTTTGAACACAGGTTATTCCTTACTGCTACTCCGCATAATGGATATACACTATCCTATACCGGATTATTAGAATTGTTGGATCCAATAAAATTTCATAGAACGCCAATTATTGAGGATAGAATGAAGAATGATATCAAAGATGTGGTTATTCGAAGACTCAAATCCGATTTTATTGATGATGAGGGGAATTCTTATTTTCCCAAACGGCATGTTGATGCGATAAATGTTGAATTGAAGCCTCAAGAAGTTGAATTATTTTATTTGATTAATCAATATAAACAAAAAATCGTACAACGATCTGAAGATGACACAGAAAAAAGAGTCCATATCTTTATTTTTACATTACTTGCAAAACGATTATTATCTTCAACCTATGCTTTTGCTAAGACCTGGTGGGTTCATCTGCAGTCATCGAAAGAAAAAAGTAAGGAAGGTGAAATAAAATATACACAGATGTCCTTGATGGATGTATCCTATGATGAAGCAGATATCGCAATTAGGAGAACAGAAGAAAAGGATTTATTGGATGAACAACGGGAAAATCTAGAAAATACTGCAATATCTATTGCTACAAGTGCATTTCAATTAGCTAAAGGAAGTCTAAGTGAGATTGAGACAATTAGAAATGAAATTACCTCAAAATTAAGCGAAATGGATTTGAGCGAAGAAATTTTAGATCAGAAATTTGAAGATCGGATTTCAACCATTGAGGATACAAAGATCGCTTCTATTCGGGAATGGATTGAAGAGAAACTTATGGAAAATGGCAAATTAAGAAATGATGAGCGAGTAATTATTTTTACAGAATATAAGGATACACAAACTTACGTTCAGAAGGTACTTGATGAGAAGTTCAATTTAATGGCCCCAGAAGTTCAAATATTGCATGGAACTACTAATCAATCTGCAAGGAATCTATTAAAGCAGGAATTTAATGATAAAAGTTCAAAAATTCGAATGCTGATTGCTACTGATACTGCATCTGAAGGATTGAACCTTCAACTTGCATGTAGATATATTATCCACTATGATATTCCATGGAATCCGTCTAAATTAGAGCAGAGAAATGGAAGAGTTGATCGGCATGGACAAGCCAGGGAAGTTCACATTTTTCACTTTAATTCTGAGAATAGTGCAGATATGAAGCTATTAGCAAAAGTAGCCTCCAAAGTTAATACAATTCAAGATGATCTTGGTCAAGTTGGTGAAGTATTAGCACAGGTTGTCCATAGACATTTTACAGATACCTCGATATATGACTGGAGTATTGATGACCTTGAAAATGTAGATTTAACCCAGACCTCGGATGCTGAAGAAAAACATAAACAGATTAAGAGAAACTTATGGAAAATGGCAAATTAAGAAATGATGAGCGAGTAATTATTTTTACAGAATATAAGGATACACAAACTTACGTTCAGAAGGTACTTGATGAGAAGTTCAATTTAATGGCCCCAGAAGTTCAAATATTGCATGGAACTACTAATCAATCTGCAAGGAATCTATTAAAGCAGGAATTTAATGATAAAAGTTCAAAAATTCGAATGCTGATTGCTACTGATACTGCATCTGAAGGATTGAACCTTCAACTTGCATGTAGATATATTATCCACTATGATATTCCATGGAATCCGTCTAAATTAGAGCAGAGAAATGGAAGAGTTGATCGGCATGGACAAGCCAGGGAAGTTCACATTTTTCACTTTAATTCTGAGAATAGTGCAGATATGAAGCTATTAGCAAAAGTAGCCTCCAAAGTTAATACAATTCAAGATGATCTTGGTCAAGTTGGTGAAGTATTAGCACAGGTTGTCCATAGACATTTTACAGATACCTCGATATATGACTGGAGTATTGATGACCTTGAAAATGTAGATTTAACCCAGACCTCGGATGCTGAAGAAAAACATAAACAGATTAAGAGAAACTTATGGAAAATGGCAAATTAAGAAATGATGAGCGAGTAATTATTTTTACAGAATATAAGGATACACAAACTTACGTTCAGAAGGTACTTGATGAGAAGTTCAATTTAATGGCCCCAGAAGTTCAAATATTGCATGG
>MDVR01000092.1 GCA_001940725.1 Candidatus Heimdallarchaeota archaeon LC_2
TCCAATAAATTAAGATTTTTCATATTTTCTAATAATAAGGGTATCATTGACAAGAAGCGAGGAGTGAACTGGGGATGCAGATTATAGTCAGAAAGAAAAATATGATGATTACAAAGGTCCTATACCCACCTTTATCTTTAATGACAATCTATGAGCCACAAAAGAAGCAACAGATGATTTGTATTATAGGTATTCAAATGGAATTAGAGATCATGAACATTTACTCGCCGAAAGAAATGAATATTTTATTTGATTTCTTAAGGATCAAGATTTGATAATTTTTCTAATTTTATCTGATAAACCCGTTACTGTAATATGTGATGGTATCCCGGTTCTACTAGAATTTGGAGAAATAGCAATTATACAGTTTAATATGCCTCTCCGCACATATTCTTCGATTTCAATATCTCTTAATGGGTGGGGGAGTTGATCTTTTATTATGAGGACCACATCATTTTCATTATTCAATTTGTTTGCAATCGCACTCGATATAAGTTCTGTGAGGGTGTCCATTGGGTCTTTATTAATTTGCTTCTCTTCTATTCGACCGTTGGCCATTTTCAGCATTATTGAAAATACTGAAATTAAACCTACTGAGGTGGGTACTCTTCTTAATGGTGCTTTAGAGAATATTAATGCAACATTGATTAATTAATTATAGACAAAATGATTCGGATCCTGAATACAATCAATGATAAGCTAAAAACCCATAATATAAAAATAAGCAATCTATGAGTATCGAAAAGTGCAGAATGTGTTGTTTGATTATGTAATATAATTATCTTGAATTTGTAATATCATAATATCTCAAATATTCATTTTTTTACTTCTTGAGAATCGAGAAATGCGAATTATAAAAAGCATACCAAGAAATATACCAAATACATTGAATGAAGTATTAGCTACATTAGTTTGGGTTTCCGTTTCTATTGTTGTTTCTCGGACAGTGTCAATTGTTGTAACTGAATTTGTAGTTGTTACAAAGCTCGTCTCTGTAATTTGATCTGTTATCTTTACTGTTTTTGTAATTGTGACAAAATCACCAATTATATCAACCAATTCCCATTCAAAATCTCTTTGAGAGAGGGAAAGGCCATCCAAACCAACAATGTAATTATTCCATGCCCAGTGATCTATACCATAAACAATTGGTATAGTTGGTTGATCATCATACAAGATTTCTTGCAGTCTTTTAATTAATGAAATCCGAGTTGGAATATCCAATTCAGTCACGTAGTCTGAAAGGGCAGTTTCTAATGTTGAATTGTCATAATTATAAAAATTCCCCCCAGATGGCCGCCAATTTGATTTTTCATACAATCCAGTTATATCAAAATCAAGTTCGAAAGAATATCCGATAAAAAATACATCATATCCTCCATTGTCATAATTTGGTGGTGGAACGGGATGACTAACAGTTCTTGGACCCCATACTCCGAATGAATCTGAGACATGTTCTTTTACACCAATTCCAATCTTGGGCAATTCTATTCCCATGCGTGCAGCCCATTGTTCTCTATCTACATTACCTATAGGTGACAAGACAGTTATTTCAAAGAATGGAGCAAACATTGCACCAGTGACAGGATCATATGTTTTACCAGAATAATCGAAACCAGCATCTTCCATGAAAGTTTTTGCTACATTCAAATCATATACACGCGGGACCAGGGTGGCATCCCAACCAATAGAGATTGAAGGCATGATGGTAGATGCAGGGGAAGCTAAACCACCTGAAATTTCATTTGCAATAAAATCTCTATCAATTGTATGTGATATTGCTTTACGGATGTTTCTAGCCGCAGTTGCGTTAGCAGAGGCACTGAAATCCGTTCTTGCGTTTGCACCTGTTGTAATGTAACTTCCCAAACCAAAGTATTTGTGATTATGGTTTATTGACATTTCTTGAGTACCGGGTGCGCCCACGAATGTTTCTGTTATATCTACCAAACTGGAAAAATCAGTCGCTTTAGCTTTATAATTTGCATCAAATATCTGTATTTCACCAGCTGCAAAAGCAGCTTGTGCAGCAGTAGCATCAACGATTGTTCTGAATACTAGTGTTTCAATATTTATGGCTAATGCATTATAGTAGAATGGATTGGGTGCTAGTTCAATGAAGTTGTTGAGCGTATCATATACATTAACTTTGAATGGACCAGAGCCACCTTGGAGGTTTACTCCAGTTAGATCCGTATTCCAATTGCAAGCTGCTAATGTAATATCAGCCAAACAAGCATCATATAGAGGCCCAAAATGATCTTCTGAATAAATCCATTGTGAAAATAACTGAGGTGCAAAAGCAAATGCTTTTAGCATATTAAATTGTACTGTTAAGTTGTCTACTTCAACAATTGACGAGTTTGTGAAATATTGTGAAAGAAGTGAATAAGCATTATCGATTGATGCAGTTAAGTGTACTCGATAACTAAACACTATAGAAGATGCATTTAAGTCAGATCCATCACTAAATTTCAAACCAGGTCTAAGTGTGAAAGTCCAAGTTTTGAAATCAACTGAAACAGTTGGCATTGTTGAAGCGAGATTAGGTACAAAAGCACGATCCGAAGCAACAGTCCTTCTCATCAAACCATTGTAAATTGAATTCATATAATCGTAACCATAAACAGAAAAAACATCAGTTGGTGAATTTTCAGACCCGAAGGGATTATTATATCCCCATACAATGACTTTTTGTGTTACATGATTGACTGAAGGTTGACCTTTCGAACCGTTGAATTCAAATATAAATATACTACTAACCAATAACAAAATTATTACTAAAGATAAACGTAATTTGTATCCTCCCATTTTCATCTTAGATTATTATAAAATTACGTTATTATATAAATTAATCATACTATTTTCATTTTTAGGATAATATAAATGATTTAACAAATCATTGTTTTCGAAAATTATTATTTGTAATAATTGTTAAATTTATACAAATTTTCAAAATTCTGTGGATAAGTCGTATATTATAATATTTCTGCAAATACTCTTATTGGAAAATTTGCTACTCCCTTAATATTAAGTGGAACAGCATATAAACGAAATTTTTTTTCAAATAATAAGTCGAGATTTTTCATGTTTTCGATAATCAAAATATCGTTAATAAGAAGCTGGGAGTGGGCAGGACGATGTAGATTGCTAAATTTGTCAATATTAATTGTATCTACGCCTACTAACTTTACTTCAAATTCAATTAATTTCATTATAATTTCTTCAGATATAGCTCCAAATGATGTGTATTCTGGTGTTCCCCAATGTTTATCCATTCCAAAATGAAAGAGTATGGCCTTCCCCTTAACATTTAGTCTCGACAATTCGGCAACTATTTCTGTATCTGATTTTATTCGGGTTAAATCGATGCATATTCCATCGAGTATATAGTCTGCTAAAGAGAAATCAGAATGATCCCGCCCATGTTCATATCGATGAAATGGAACATCAATGTAAGTTCCAATTGCAGTATGCATTGTGACTTTTGAAAGTAAGAATTCTACATCATTATCGTACAATGAATTGGTTTCCTTTCGATCTAAAACTTGATCTACTTGTAGAGTAAAATGTTCTATTGAAGAATCAGGTTTTTTATATTGGTATCCAGTCATACAATTGAAAACTTGATGACTTAAATCAACAAATTCATTTTTCATGATATTTTCGATTTAATTCGTTTCAATATATTTGTGTTGGTTCTCCGAAAAAGATTTTTAACTTAACCTCAACAATAATATATGAAGGTAGAATCCCTTAAAAGGATACTTAGGGACTAGATTTCGTCTAACATGGTAAATCAATTTCCAGATCCTGAAATTATTGAGATCAAAAAACCTAATTTCAATCATGGAATGGAATCAATAATATATATCGAGATAATGGATTATACTATCAAGAATGGGAACAGAAGGAAAAGAGGATATTTTATCTTCAAATTATATTCAGGAATTAACTCTAGAAAATTATTGATCCAATGAATATGCGTATAGCTTGCGTTATATCATTGTACTTACATACAAATTACATACAAATTTGCGTATAACTAAATTGGTTTTTTAACAGTCAAATCATTCAAATCTGCACAATTTGGACAAAACAGATACTCATGATTAATTTCTAACGAATAACCCTCATTTAGACATTCCTCATGTTTTGCAAGAAATTTACCAGTTTGCAAAAAGAAAGGCTTCATATGTTGTGGGATTAACTGTTGCTTTGATTGATCTTCACTCTTATTTCCCATTTTTCACATCTCCTGCACAGGCATCACAAATATGACCTGTTGATCTATCGCAATTATTGACGAATATGATCTCATCACGGTGTACTTTTGAGATAAAATCAATCTTGGTTGGGTGACTGAGTTTGTAATCTAAAGCAGACCATTGCTCGACTTCTTGTCTGTATCCTCGATATCCTTTTTCGTACAGTTTGACGCGGGCATTGAATTGTATCACATCACCTTCTAGTAATTTACCAAGATTTGCAAACTTATTGGTTAGATTCATCCACAGGTGATCAGTGAGTATTTTTTTACTGTTCACTAGTTTAATATCTTTAAACAACAGAGTCGTATCAAAATAGCCTCTGAAATTTTTCTTCGATCCATATTTTTCAAAAGTACCAGTAAAACTATGTCTCTCGTTATCACCAAGCATTTTTAGTTGGGTACGAGTCATTGTGATGGTTTCCTTATCAACCATAGAAAGCTGACTTTTTCATCGATTTTCTTTTCCATTGCTTCAAGTCGATCTTTTTCATTCATGATCTAAGCCACTTCCCATTTTTTCAATTCGGCGAATTCTGGAAAATCATCATTGTAGTCTGATTTCAGATCGTGAGGATCTATAATCCCATATTCAATATCAATATGAAATTCAATTTTAGCTTTCAAATATTCAACCAAATCTTCTTCATCAATTATCGATGAAGATTGATCAATCCAATTGTTGCCAACATTAATCGTTTGAAATTCTCCGTTTTCATAAAAAATTACGGTTGTATCACTTGAAAAGCATAGATCATGATCGTTCACAAAAGAAAGTGAATTCCCAGTTTTTAGTAAATCAATTATTTCTTCAACACTTGAAAAAATTATCTCAAATTCGTTCATTTCAAAGGTCTCCTTATCAACCATAGAAAGCTTACTTTTTGTGCATCAAGCACCCCGTTCTTGCAATCTTGTTGAATACTTTTTATTTTGCGTTTTGTCAACTCTGCATATTCTGTAACGGTAACAAAATGGTCTGATATCTTTATATTCGTCATATGCGTACTTAGGTAACCATATTATATAAGTTAATTAAATCTCTAATGAACTGAAGTATTATTTAATTATTAAAATCTTACGTTATTAAAACAATTAAAACGTTATTTCATTAAGCAATGTGTACACATTTCAACCTAGTTATCCGATCGAAGCTAATTTAACAACTTTAGTTAAACTAACCATTAATCAATTAGAAAAAATCATCAATCTCTTACGTGTTATTTTACTTAGCTATGTGTACACCTGCCGAGGAGATCATAATCAAGAAGCTACCCTCTGACAATTAAACAGAATAGTTCAGAGAACCTTGAAAGCGTAATGCTTTAAAATATTACAAAACATAGATCTTCTTAGTGAGAAGTGATTGAAAATACACAATAAAACATTATTTACAGCATTTATACTAGTACTGCTATTTGGATCATTATTAGCTGGATTAAATGATAATCTATCTGATATTGATAATATCAATATTCAAACAACAAAATCTGTTGACAATACATTAAATGATCAAACATTTGATGAATCTATTGCTTATGAACAGGATAGACAGTATAATGATATTACAGGTTCTTGGGATACAGTTACTCCCGAAAAACCGTCAATTTCGGGATCGTTAATAGATCCAAAAGCTAGTAGCATAAATTCATTGAGTTTGAATTCTTTACCCGATCCAACTGTTCAATACGAGCGTGAAACTGTCAAAGTAGACTATCAAGCAAAAAATGTAACTGCCAAATCTATCATGGGGGAAGCCACAGAATTTAAATTCATTAAAAGTTGGTCGCTTGGCATTGGTGGTCAGATGACCATCGACAACAACGGTGACTTGTTGATAGTCTATGCTATAACTGGTAAGATAAAGAAATATGATATGGATACTGGAAGTTTGATTTCGCAATTTGGCAATCTTGGTACTGAAAATGGAAACTTTACAGGGGCTTGGGGAATTGCTGTGGATAGTCAAAATAATATTTATGTGAGTGATCGATTAGCTGATATCGTTCAAAAATTTAGCAATGCGGGGGTTTTCATATCAAAATTATCAACAGGTTTATTTCAGCCTTGGCAAATTGCATTTAATAGTCAAGATGTATTATATATTGCTGATGACAATAGCATTGAAGTTTATACTACTGCTTTTGTATTTGTGGATAGTCTAGGACTAGGTGGAGAAGCATCGGGAGATGAGTATTGGGATGATGTCAAGGCAATTGCAATCGATAAAGATGATAATATTTATGGTGGAGATACAGCAGATTGTAATATAGAAGTATACTCAAGCGCTCATACATTTCTCTATTCGTTTGGTAATGAAAATTCCTGTCATAATACTGCTGATGTGGGAAACGTGGTGGGAATCGCAATTGATAATGAAGGAAAAATAATAACAGGAGAAGGATCAGCAGATAGAGAAGTTAAGACATTTTATTCTGACGGTTCATATTATGATAGGTTTGGAACATCGGGAACGGGAATATTAGAATTTAATACTATTTCCGATGTGATATGGGATGGGAAAGATACGGTACTTGTACGAAGATCTTGCCAATGTAATATTTGGCGATAAAACCACCATTGAGGACGAGATTGGAGATTTCGATGATGACATCATTAGAGAATCTGAGAGTATTACCAAAGATGAAAGTGGAAAGAAACGAAAAATAACAGGTGTTAAATTCAAAGATAGAACCAAGTAACTATCAATCTGTAAATCTAATAAGCAAAGATCGATCTAGGTTGTCTCAAGCTTCGTTGAATCCTTATTCTTTCTAGACATCAGCTAATCAGTCTAGCTTTCGCTTCAGGAATCGGGAAAATTTAAAGAGGCAGGCAGTTTCCGCTAGTTTGTCTAGAACATGCGTAACAAACTACCTGCAAATCAAATTTTCAACGAAATCCCCGAAAAACTTATCGAAAGACTCTCGGATATTGCCACTAAAAGTGGCTGGGATCAGCCACTTCGTGGTAGACGCCATTATTCAGCGTCTGCAATGATTATGGCAATTATTCTGTTCTACATCAAACAGTTGAACTCGCTGGAGGCTTTGGTGTGTCATCTGAAGCACACTTCAGATGCAAAGGACGCTTGTGGTTTTGGGAAGGACGAAGGAGTTCCTTCGCGCTCCACTTTTTCAAGATTCATGCATTTCATCGGTCCGGATCCATTTGAGCAATTTTTCTACGAGCTTGTAGATTATCTGCAAGCTCAAGGCAAGGTGCGAGGTCGTCACCTTGCTATTGATTCCACGCATGTTCCTGCATGGAGTGATCGAAAGTCCAAGGACAAGAAATCTCCAAACTTCACGATTGCAAAAAATTGCGATTATGCAAGGGTTGGGAGGACACCAAAAGGATTTGGTGTCTGTTATCGTGTGCAGACTGCCACGATAACCCATTCGGAGATCCCAATTGCAGTTCAGGTGCTTCCTGGAAATGTCAATGACAAAAAAGCATTCGAAGATATTTTAGCAAAATCGCTTGAAGTCATCCCCAAACCGACTGCGGTGTCTGCGGACAAAGGATATTCATCCATGAAAAACAGGACACTAATACAGGAAGCTGGAGCTTCCAGTATTATCCGCCCCAATAAAACGGATCTTAAGAATAAATCAATTCAGGACTTTCTTCCCCCTGATATGAGTGAGTACACCTACTGGAAGGTGTACTGGCGACGTAATGCTGTGGAACGAACCTTTGCCTATGCCAAAGGTTATTGTGGGCTTGGTAACCCACGAGTTGTAAACAAAAATCCTGTGAAACAGCACGTCTTCCTTTCATTCTGCATTTTATTGCTAATTAAAATCGCATGTAGTGAAATGGGACTTGAAAAGACAAAATATAGCATATTTGTCTGATTTTCAATCAAAATAAAATGGTGTTTTAGCGGAGCTCACACTCCAATTTATGATTTTTAATCAATAATATTGCTGATTGACTATGTCAATCGCAATTTCAATTAATTGATTAGTTTATCTTAAGACAGTCTAGATCTATCTAATTTAGAGTGATTCGCAAGTCTCTATCCAAATCAAAATCATCTTCAAACAAAAAGAAGAAATTGCATAAACGTACTTCCAAAAAGAATCAAAAGAGCTATACTTGTAACCTTCATCCCGTTAAAGAGAGATACAGTAGTACTAGTGCGAAAGATTTTGAGAAACACCTTTCCAAAGCTCATAGCAGAAAAAGGGGAAAAGGGGTTGATTTAACCATGTTTTTTGAGGTATTAAGAGTGATTGGTGTCATTTCAATTGTCGGTTTTTTAGGTGCTATTGCGTACAACTCAACGGATATGGTAGCTAATGAAACAGAAGCTGGTAAAACCATTAAACAAGATAACCCCCTTATCAATGGTGATATCGAATAAATAAGTATTCGTAAAATACATTCATCGCGCAACTTCCAATGCTGGTGCTGGAACTCCTTATGTTTCATTTCTTGAGGAATCTCCCAAGTTAGTAACTAACAATCTCTACTATAGCAATTTCACTTATTGATCTTTTAGCATTTTCTCCATCAACTATTTTAAAATCATCAAGTATTGCTTTTAATGAATTTAGAAATTTATCTCTACCCAACTGATCTAAACTCTATTCATTTATTTTCTTCTGGTAAACCTGTACGTTATCCGCTTTAACTTGATACTTATCTTGATTAGTTAACTAAATGTTGATTACTTTTTTGTTTTTGAACATCTTTCTAAAAAATGATTTTAATTATTGCAGTAATTTGTAGGCAATTTATCTTTTATTTGGTCAAGAGTACCAATCCTGATATAGATAACTTTCCCCTCTTTTGTGTGACCAACTCTCTCTAATTTTCCGTTTTTTACTTCATTATTTAACCTTCTCCAAAATTTGAAAGCTGGCTTAAATGTCTCTCTCTCAAATCTTTCTTCGACAAACGATTTTAGCATTTTAGTTGTAACATACTTATGAATTTCAATTAAATGGGAAATACCTCTATAAACAATTATCGAAAGATATGAATTTGATGCAACAGGTTCTAATTCTGGGACCATGTTTTTTACATCAAGATAACTATCCATTTTACCATAAATTACATCATTATTTGCAACACCCAGATAAATTAAATCATTTAAACGAACCATTTCCTCTATTAGGGTTTCTACAGCTGAATTGTCAGAAGTATATGTTCGTAATTTAGTAGACATTAATCTCACAATACCTTTCGTAGAGAAACCTTTTTTCTTTAATTCACTAATGATCTTGTTCTTTCTTAGATATCTTTTTTTCCTAATTTCAATTTCAAAATATCCAGTTATGTTGTAATCTTTAAATATTTTCCTAACAAGGTTATGAGTTCGGCATAGACATTTCCTAATATCATGTTGATTTATTGTTTGGTACGTCTTCTTAAAGGGTGTAATTCTATTATCAACCCAATTAAAATATGATCTATCCTTATGACATCTTATACAAACAGGTCTTAAATTTGATAATTCAGTTCTCCCACCAGAGGCAAACTCAACTATATGATCCATTTCTATCCTTTCTTGGTTTATAAATTGCTTGTTACAGATTCCACAACTATTTTCATATTTATTAATAACCTCCTTGCGTAATTTATTACTGATATATCTACTTCTTTTTTTCCATGATTCATTGTTGTTATAATTTTTAAAGGTATTCATATTTTTAATACTCCAGTATATTTCACAAGGAATTTGATTATCTGTTGAGAAGTATGAGCAGGAAGTGAGGTATATGCGGGATGATATCTCAATATATCCATCAATTCGAACTCAGAAGTAAAATGATCGTATTCTAATTGTTTTTTGAAAATATAATTTGCTTGATTGTATAAATTTTTAGATTTGTGGCTGTACTGCATGAGGTTGTAACTTGATGGCAACCAGATTCTCTCAGTACGTTTAACCACACTAAAATTATAATTCAATTGTATATAAAAGTAGATAATACTACATTCAGAATTAATAAGAATATATGCTACTATCTTGATGATGTTGTTTTAAATTGATATATTAAGAAAAGTGAACTTTTTCAACTTATACTTAAAGTATATGAGGAATTTATTGAATCGGCAAACAAGGAAGTAACCATCATAACAAGATCTGCATCTGCTTATAGTGGTTCGTGGGTTTAACAACAATCAATGAGTAAATCTAATAAATGATAGAGCGAGTAGATACTTAGTGATCCGCAAAAGTCATACTAGTCGATCAAGAAAAAATTCTGCTGGTAATAAAAGAAATAAACGCAAGTCATATGCTGTAAATTCATCTTTTTCATATTGTGGGCTTTGTGGTGAACGATTATCAAATTCAGAGAAACATATGAGTGCCAGTCATAGAATTGTTAGAGGTAGAAATACCTCAACTCAAGACTTTGAATTATTTACAAAAGCAATGCATCTGAGCAATCCTAGAATGTCTAATGCCATTCCAAGTCCCAATATTATTGGTGGCAAATCAGTTGTATACGAAGATCCCACCCCTATAGGTGGTATAGTTGATGAGATTGATACCACAGAAGAGCTTGGTGTGACAGAAGCATTGGAAGAACTATTCACACCACAAGAAGGAGAAAATATTGGAGAAACAACATACAGAGCTATAACCCTAGTTGTTGATACTGCTAGTAATGATTTGGGTGAGACTA
The DNA here is from genome assembly GCA_001940725.1 of Candidatus Heimdallarchaeota archaeon LC_2. The sequence goes on from MDVR01000092.1 coordinate 10,918, forward strand.
ATCCACAAGTAAAACCCATCAATGATTCTTTTTATGGTACATACATCGAGCCTATATTGATAAAATACAATCTTATCAAAACACCCGATGGAACTATCACAGTGGAAAAATCAGAGGTATAAATCATGACTGTTCGTAGACAGAGTTCTTACAAAAAAATGTTTAGCAGGGGAAAACGAGCAGTAAAGAAGACTAGCCTTAGAGCTGTTGATGTTGGTGTTCTTCCTCTCAAAGTAAGCGGTCAACTTATTAAATTCACAGGTGAAAAAATTAAAGGTCGATTCAAAGGAACGGTATGGAGAGGTCGAGCTACAAGAATTGTGGGTGGATCAATTGAACGAGTTGGAAAAACTATGAGCTTTCCAATCATCGTGTGGGAAGATCATGCCCGTAATGAGCGAGAAAGATTGAATATTGAATCAAGGATGCAAAAGATTGGATGGGGAGAGATTACAAATATACAATCAATCCCCGAAAATTCTGTTGCTTTTATTCCCAATAGGGAAGAACACACTTCACAAGATGAAGCGATAGAGGAAGTACTTTATGACTATTAGAAAACAAAAGGTTGCAAAGCCAAAAATAATCCCACGAAAGAAAGGAGTACGAGCAAGAACTGTTCGCCAACTCAGAAAGTACAAAGATCCAATTCTTATTATCATGGAAATCAATCAAGCCAAAACAGAGGAAGAAAAACGAGCTGTTAGAAGGGATTTTATCAAAGCATCCATTGGAAGTGTGGAAACTACTAGACAGGCGCGAATGGCTGATATGATCGATCTTATCCCAATCGTAGGAGATATCTCACAAATAGCTTTGGTGCTGAAAGAAAAGAGTGCATACAAGAAAAAGCAGATTATAGATCTCTTAGTTGGTATAGTACCAATTATAGGGGATATTGCAGATTTTCTGTTCACAGCAGATACCAACAGGCAAATTGCCGAGGACAAGCTAAGACAGAGATATTATCATTCCTTAGTGGATAGTGGCAAACAGGATATAGCCAATCTGTATATGCAAGAATTACAAAATGCAAATATCAAATTTGAACCGAAATCAAAAGAAAGTGTATTTGGAAAAGGTGAATAAATATGGTATATACAAAATTAGCAATCCCTAAAATAATTACCAGCCCTAGACAATGGTTACATGATGTAATTCAGAACCCTAGAAGAATTATTGTATCAGGTGCGCTACGTTCGGGTAAGGATGCCACCACCGCGCTGTGCTTGGATACTATACATAAACTAGATCCTAGTGTGAAGATGTTCATGTTCTCACCACCTTTGGATGATCTTCCAAAATGGATTGATACCACCATGAACCTTAATGATCCTATGATTTGGGAACAGAAAGGCAAGAAGTTATTGTGGATCAATGAAGCATTACTAGCAATAAATCCACAGGATTGGGCTAATAAGGATAGTAAAACCTTTGCTCGTAAGATTCCCATATCATCACATAAGAATTTGAGATTGTTTGTATCCTCTCAATCGGGTGAGGCATTGAAAGTACTGATTGATACTGCTAGTGCAAGAATCTTCAAGAGAATGGATTTCGAATTGATGGATTCACTGTTCAGATCCAAAATATATCTACGTGAATTCTTCATGCTCACTGAATCAATCTACGGACAGGGGGTTTTTCAACATCTTGAACAATGGGAAGCATTTTTGGATGTGGGAAACCGACTACCCATTGAACTGCCATCAAAACGAGTACCCGATTGGTTTACTGATAAAGTATCGAAGAATTGGGAACATGTATCGGATTCTGAGATCAAAGAAATCACAGGACTTGATAAGAAAGCTCTCGATTATGATGATTTAAAATCACAGGAAATGAACAAATTGGATTATATGGCTTTGATGTCCTTACACGTCTATGCAATAAACAATCCCAAGAAACAACCCGAAGATGTGAGTTTAGACAATTTTATGGCTAATCTCACCATTGCTGGTCTGATATACAATATGCAAGAGATTGATCAAAAAATGAGAGTAATGAGTAAAGAGGAGGCACGAAACACCCTTCCGAGAATTAAATTATTACATAATTTAGGTATGTGTCCCTATTGCGACGAAGATTCACAAATCGAGATAAAAAACAGATTAAATCAAATGAGAAAAGGCAAATTATTCAAGAAAAAACCAACGATCAAGGCATTTCTATAAAATTAGCTCATAAATCATTTCTAGCATCATTTTCAATATGAGTAATGAAAACATATTAAATCTTTTTACTAATCAAGGCTAGACTATATTCTAGAAGTGATTTTATGATATGATCACTGTGTGATTAGAAAATTCGATATTTTTATCATCAAGTGGAATTTGATGACCAATATGCAAATGTTTTTCTTTTCGAAATAATCTAGTTTTGTTTTTATCTGACATTTTCACAGGATAATTGATTCCATTTATATTAGCTACAAATACAGGATCAAATAGAAATTTATTGGTAAAACTAGACCACATGGTTTGTAAATCCACAATTTGAACTGTAACACGATCACCACCCGTTCTGTTTTGGGGAACGATCATTTCCTGTTGTTTTCCATTAAATAGGAAGAAGAATTCTTTTTGTAAGTTTTTCCAAATAGTAAATACTTCCTTAACTGATTCTCTTATCCCGTACCAACCTTTTCTATTCCATTCCATATTCATAGGTGGAAATAATGATAATTCAGTTTTAACAACCCATTTTTCCTCAGTTGGATATCCCCATTCTTCATCAGGAATGAAAGTGAATTGATATTGTTCTTTGAAGTTATCTATTCTTATTCTACCATGTTCAACTGCAAAACTGTTATCTTTTTGTCGTAATTTCTTTTTAAAGACCAACCATATAGCTTCTTCAAGGCTATTTGTAATCATTTTTGTTTCAGTACTAATTATGATTTCCATTTTAATCTTGCTCGATTACATCTTTAATCCGTTTCCCAATTCCACCTGTTTTTCGACTAGTTGTTATTGTCACTGTATTAACAAAATTAACAAATGCTTTTCCTATACCTTTTTTGAATTTAGGATTCTCATCCACTTTTTTCTCATTCTGCTCTAACCACATCTTTGTGTTCGATCCAGCACTCATAAATTGCAATACCGCGCCAAATGGTACAAGAATTACTCCACCAAAAAGGATCATTAACTTACCAGCACTACTCAAGGTAACTTTGGCTGTATGATTCCAAAATCTTTCATCTTTTTTCTTGTTATTAGGATCTTCCTTGATATCTCCCCGATTAGAAAGCCATCTGAAAAGTTGAGGAAGGAAAAAAGTATCACCCACATCTGCTAGTATCGCTTCATTGAATGTTTTGATATCTGATTCAAGACCAACAGTAACAGCAACCTTACTGATCACCGATCTTTTGGCTTTGCTCGATTTTTTCTTCTTGGAATGAGAGGGTTTACGGATCACTAAATAACATATGGGTTTAAGATTTTTATATTTTACTCTCAAGCAGAACATCTAAAATTAGTGAGAACTATTCAAGAGTAAAATACATAAGCAAAGAGGTAATATCTATATTTGTGAGCATTAGAAAGTCTTCTTATTCCAAGAAAAGAAATAAATCTTCCAGCAAAAGTAGAAGATCAAGACAAGTAGCTACGCAACCAGTTGTACAACAACCAACTCCACAACCAACTCCCCAACCGATTTCTATTGAAAAGAAAAGAGAATTGCCCGAAAACTTGGGTAGAAACGTGGGAATTGGTGCGGTAGTTCTCGGAGTTCCATATTTAGGATACAGATTTGTTAAAGGCGGAATAGATAATGTATTTGGCATTGGTGGAGATATTCTAGGTGGTGCAACAGGACTAGCGCAAACAATAGGCGGTGGACTTGTTGATGGTATATCTTTCTTAGGAAAAGATGTATTGTATGAAGGAATAATCAAAACAGGACTAGTCGATGGATTATATAATACAGTTCTCAAAGAAGGATTATACCAAACTGTTATCCAAGATGTTTGGCAAGACACTATCATAAAAGATGGACTTATCGGGTTTGGATATGAAACTGTCTTGAAGGATGGAGTATATGATACTATTATTAAAGATGGAATTGTCGGTGGTGGTAGTACTGCTGTTAATTACGTTACAGGTGGTGGAATAGTAGATGATGGTGGAAAAGTGGTTGATTCTCTGGGAGATACCTTGAGTAAATACAATCCATTCGGGTGATAAAAAATGAGTGTAAGAAAAGGCAGATCCTCAACAAAGAAAAAAACAAGACCAAAAGGCAAACGAAAAATCAGTCGCAATGCCAAACATCTTGGATAACAGTTTGGTATAATCCTTCTTTGAGAACTGTATTATATAATCCATCGACTAGTCCTGTTTTGATTATTCCTTCATACAATACATCTTTTCCTAAGAAAGATATACCATCAACAAGTCCACCGCCTATTGTTTGCGCTAGTCCTGTTGCACCACCTAGAATATCTCCACCAA
>MDVR01000093.1 GCA_001940725.1 Candidatus Heimdallarchaeota archaeon LC_2
AAAAAAAAGTGAAAATTGAATCTTCTTTAGCTGTAGTTGAAAAAGAAATTATGGTGACGCTAGTGGCCCAAAGGATTGCCGAGAGGTATCCAATTGTCTCATCGTATAGTTCCTTTCCCAAATAATATATTGGATATATTGTTAGACTTGCAAAGATCACATTTGGTAGTCTTAATGCAAACTCAGAATTCCCAATTAATAAAACAGAAAGAGTGGCGAATATTTTCATAATTGCAGGATGTTGAGCATTTCCCGAAAAATTAAACTCGAGGTATTCTTGAACCGCTATTGCTTTTAAAACTTCATCTTCACTTAATCCATAATCTTCGATAATCATGATTCTTAGAATAAATCCGATTGCAAAGATTAGAAAGAGTCTAATTTGAACACCTCTTTCATTCAAAGCTTGATTTACCACAATTCTGCCTCACGAAATTATCATTAGGATTCGGATAAAGCAGATTCTATATTTGACAATGTAACAGGTTTTACGATATAAGAATCAACTTGAATTTCTTTTTTAATTTCTGATTTTATTTCATCCGATGATATAAACAAAATTCTTGTGGTTTTGCCAGATTCCAGATCCTCTGAATTAACATATTTGATGAAATCTACACCAGATATGTTCCCAGGCATAATCGCATCAACTGTTACAATTTGAGGCTTGTGTGTAGAAAATAAATCCATCCCCTGTTGGCCATCTTTTGCAATTCCAACAACATTGTGACCCAATTTTGTAAAATATCCTTTAAGTGCATGGTTCGCAAGAATAGAATCGTCAACAATTAGAACGTCCATCATTTTTTTGAAGAACTACTAAACCTTAAGTAGGTTTCTTTTTGATTATAATAATCTCATCTGATGCTCTAATATTCTAATCATAATTATTTTTGAAAATTAAACATTTTTATTTAACATCGATCAATGAACTATTGTCAATATAAAGTCGAATTTGACACATTTTAATAATTATGTATATTAAGGAGATTGAGGATTAAGTACGGTATGGAGAAAGTTACATTAGATTTTGAGAAATCCAAATATAACTCTCTAAAAAGAATTACCTCATTAGATTATCTTATTGATCACAAGATAAAAATTTGGTTTATAGGTTTTTTAATTCGGTTAATATTGTCGCCTTGGCTGATTGATACATACGATTATAGAGTGTTTAGAATACCTGTTGCTCAGGGGCTTTTGGAAGGAGGTGCACTTTATAATGATGTACACTATAACCACATGCCAATTTATCCTTATTTGACATGGTTAATGGTGTCCATTGTTGGATTTGAAAATCCATTTATTACATCGTTAGCAATTAAGCTCCCCCAGACTGTAGCTGATTCATTAATTCCATTTGTTATATTTAAAATTGGTACAAAATTAAATAAAAAAGAGATTGGTTTGCGAGCTTCTGTACTCTATGCATTAAATCCAATTCCAATATATGAGATCATGTGGGCTACTTTTCATTCTATTGCATCCTTGTTTTTACTACTAGCGTTTTATTATTTATTGGGAAATCGCCCTCTGTTTACTGGTCTCTTCATTTCATTGGGATTTCTTACGTCTCAATTTCCATTGTTTTTCTTTATAATTGTGGGAGGGTATTGGATAAGAGAGTTCAAGAAGATTATTTTATCTTTCACATCCTTTTTACTTACATCTGCTAGCTTAATTGCTATTGTTCTAATTCCAAATGGCACATCGTTAAGTCAAATGCTTACCGATCTTGGATCTCATCCATCTTACCAAGCAACCGGACAACAATGTCCTCGACCGATTTTAATCATGGCAAATATACTATTTGGAATAACAATTGATGTATTAAATTTATTTTCAATACTATTATTTCTGAGTTTTGCCATGGTTCCTGTATATTATATGATTAAACATAAGAAAGAAAATCTAATTTTTAATTATGTTGTATATGAATTTGTTTTACTCACGATCTTCTTCTATTGTGTCCATACAAAATACATACTTTGGTCACTGCCTCTTATTATCTTTTGGAGTATTGAGAGAGTAGAAGTTTTTGGAAAGATCCCAAAATATATTTTAATCGGTTATGTTTTACGAAGGATATTTTTTTACATACCACGTGATTATCACCCTAATGATATTAGTTTTGGAATTCTAGGATTTCTATTTGCTGAGTTGATTCTTGGGATAATTGGACTTTCTATTTGTAGACAAATTATTAGAGAAATGCGAGCTGAGCAATTTCATTTATTGGAAAGATCAATGTTTTCAGCTTGAGTATTATTAAAAATTAAAGACTGAATTTCCCAAATTTGGATTGTTCATCATCTTCATCTTTTGTACGAATACGTTTTACATAATCTGCATGAATTCTAACTGGAAGTGCCATAGTACTATCAAGTAATTCAGCAGTAATCTCTTGGGATGTATCTTCGATACGAGTGAGTTTGGCACGTAAGCCTTTGAAAGGTCCGTCAATAATTTCCACAATATCTCCAGTTTCCAAACCCTCAACTGATGGTCTGGGATTAAGAAAATCACCTAATTCTTCTATGGGGACCTCTCGATTTCCTACTGCTCGACCTGAAATCACTTTAATTTGACTTACAGTGGCTTCAATTTTAATTTGACTTTCTCCTTCAATAAAACAATATCCTTTCAATGTATCAGGAATAAGAATTGCATAAATTCCCGAATCCTCTTTGCTTGCCTTAATTTGAGATAATCTGGCTAATGATTTTTCTTGACCCATCTTAGTTCTAAATGTAAAAATTGAAGTCATAATAACTCACGCTGAGGTTGAATCCACAATAAAATCGACTAATAGACCTACAACAAAACCTATTGCACCAATAAAAAGTAAACCTAAAGCTACAATTCTTGAAGTTGTCACAACTTCTCTTCTCGAGGGTCTTCGAGTACTTTTAAACAATAGTCGCTTCGACTTAATATAATAACGAGATGCAGTATCAACAAATCCCATTTACTTCATATCGCAAACAGATATATAGATAAAAAAGTAATCGATACGAAGCTCTAAATATTTCACATGATAATTTTAATACCAATCTTTCCAAATGTTGTCGGTTTTTGTGTTATTGAAATATTCCCTATGGTCTGTCTTAACTGTTTCTCTTGATTTTATCTTGTTAACTTGCAAAGAATTACAATTTTTCAGTTCCATTGCAGGAATATCACAGGTGTAATTAATCGAGTAAGCCATTTGTTCAGGATATCCATAATAAGTCAAAATTTGAGATGGTTGTATTTTCAATGCGGTTTCAAGTAACTCTTCATAACTTGCATGTGTAGATAAATTAGAAGTGAAATCAAAAGAATTGAAACCATATTTTGCAGATTGGCCAGTAACAATCCCGATTTTAACTTTGTCTCTACTAAATTCTATAGAATCTTTGACATATTCTAAATTACTCTTAGCACGAGGAATTAAGATCACTGAAGCAGTATCAATTTTTGAATTCTCATCTAAAATATGGTATTTTAGATTTACATCATATTTCATGTAAATATCATTAATAATTGATATTTTTGGATGAACATAAATATTTAATTTAGGGGCAAGGAGGTTTAAAAATCTGATTAATTCCTGTGCTCCACCTAGATGAGCTAGGTTAATAATTGGATTTTTTTCTTCTTTCAAGGTTGATAAAATCCAAACCAAAAGCCTTTGTCTTTCATTTAGTCGATCATCAAAATGGATCTTATTATCGCCATATGTTGAATCTAGAATGGTAATATCAATATCTTTAGGGATATCAGCTCCTTCTACGGTAATTAAGGGCTCTGGACAGAAATCTCCGGTAAAATGGATGGATTCATTCCCACATCTAACAACAATTTGAGCAGCTCCTAATAAATGTCCCGCTTTAATAAATTCAATTTCAAAATCTTCAATTTCAAAAGGTTCATAGAAATTTTTTGTCATGATCTTTCTGGCATTTTTCTTAGGCTGAGATACATTGAATAAATCAATAGTTTGAGGTGTTGTATAAGTATTGGAATTGTTGGATAATGCAGCTGTATGATCGCTGTGCGCATGGGTAACGATGGTTGGTATCGCAAGACCAGTTTTGGAAATTTCTGGATCGATCAAAAGTTTCTTACCATTATGAGTTAGTAAAATACCTTTTGAATAAGAAATCTCCACAGATTTGCATCTCCTACATCCATTTTAAACAGCTTTGATCTGATGAAATGAAATTGAATTTCTGTTTAAATATACCCTAATCACCAAGTTGAAATTATTGTTCGACATATTTGAATCGACTTGGTCTACCGAGATATTGAATTATAGTAGTGTCATCCTTAGCAAGTTCTCTAGCAGCTTGTCTAGTAGTGGGTCCTGGCATTTTTAACATTTCAGAAATCTGGGTTGTTGTCAATTCAGTTCCAGGATTGTTCATCAATACTTCTTTGATTCTTTCCTTTGATGTACGTTTCTGTTTAGGGATCCCACCAGAAATATAAACACCACTTCCTTCTTGCAGCTTAGAAAATTCATCTTGAATAATTTGCTTTAACATCATAGGAATTTGCGTTTGAACTTCAGAACTCATGCTCATTGCATTTTCATCTAATGCAATACTTGAAGAACCACCGTCTTTTTCAGTTAAAAATTCATATTTCCGACGTTCCATAAATTGTTTCACGTCATAAAAAATTGCAACGGGTACTCGCAAATTTCTGTAGCCGTCGTCCCACACCTTCTGAGGCCCTTTTCTAGTTAAACTATTTGACATCCAATTACTCTATATCTATCACCTATTTCATAAATTTAAACTATTTGTTGAATGTAAACATATAATCAATAACCATCATTAACTTATAGGGAATTCAATATTACTTGCATTTAATGGAAAGTATAAATTAAAAAATTGTTAACACTATAGATTTTCATCATTAACTTTACTAGCTAATAATTTCATAAGTTCTACGGACGTTATTACTCCACTCTTGAAGTAATTCAAATCTAAATTCTCGTTAGGGCTGTGATTATTCTCATCTGCTAAGGCATATGGAATCAAGAAAACAGGTCTATCTAGGATTCTAGGAAACAGTTGAATTGGTAAACTTCCTCCAAGCCGGGGAACTAATACAGGCTCAACTCCAAACCCTTTTCTCGTTGCTTCCTGAATAATATTTAAAAATTTTGAATTTAGTGATGAAGTCGAAGGTGCCATTGTACCTTCCATATCAATTTCTATGGCATTTTCAATTCCATTGGTTTTACTCCATTTAATTATATGATCTTTAATTAATCTCGAAATTTTTTCAGGATTTTGGTTAGAAACTAGTCTACAATCTATGCTCAAATATGTTTCTGATGGGATAATCGTTCTCCTCTCGTTCTTTACACCCCCTGCTAAAAGACCATTAATATTTAGTGTAGGCCATGCTTCGTTTAAGAATGGGTGAGAATATTCATTCACCCTAATTGCAGGTGTGATATCTCTATCACTGATGATTTTATTGTAAACTGGCTCTAAATTTTTGAGAGCTGTTTTTTCTAATTCTGATAATTCTTCTATATCATCATAAAAACCATCAATCAGTACTTTACCACTTTCATCAATCATTGTTCTAACAAGATTCAATGCATCGAATGTAGCAGATCTGCCAACTCCCCCAAAATTACCAGAGTGTAGATCTATTTTATTATGTTTGATTTTTATCTGAAATGAGACTATTCCTCTAACACCCCCTACGATAGTGGGTGCAGTTTCTATTAATGATGGACCATCAGAAACAATTACAAAATCTGCCATTAACAATTCTTTATTTTGTTCAACAACTGCTGGCAGGGAAAATGAACCCAATTCTTCATCTCCATCTAATATAAATTTAATATTGACTTTATTGAATTCTTCGGGGTAATTTTCTTTAAAATATCTTAAACCCATTAGGTGGGCATAATGCTGTCCCTTATTATCAGCCGATCCTCTTCCAAATAACTTGTCACCGATTTTTGTTGCTTCAAATGGAGGTGTATTCCATAAATCAATATCTCCTTCGGGTTGAACATCATAGTGACCATATAATAATACACTTGGATTTTTTGGATCTGATAATGAATGTCCAAATAAGACATCATTACCAGAGGAAGGGATTCTTCTAGTCTGTAATCCTGATTTTTCCAATAACCTTAAAGCAAAATCTCCTGCTATTTTAGTTTCATCTTGATTTCTGCTTCTGCTTGGTAAAGCAATATAATCACTTAATTCTGACAAATAGTCGATTTCATCTAGCCAGTTAAGTATTTGATTTCTCATAATATATTTTCACTTAGAGTGTTTATTAACTTTATTTGATTCGAATTTGGTAAATTGACCATTGATTAAATAATTATAATTGATCCGAGGAAGATATAATTTCAACTAAACTTGGTCCTTTGAATACAAGTGCTTTTTCAATCGCATCAGTAAGTTCTTTTTCATTTTTTACTCTTATACCTAGGCCACCACAATTATTAGCATATTCCGCAAAATTGGGATTAACAAGTGACGTTTGCCATACATGGAAATTACCTGATTTTTGTTCTCTGGTGATTTTACCCAATTCATTATTATTTAATAAAATCAAGGTGATATTCATATTATATTTGACGGCTGTAGTAAATTCTGCCATATATTGACCAAAACCACCATCTCCCGCAATTGCAACCACTTTACGATTGGTACCTTCCGCCATCCATGCACCCATCGCAGCTGGAAAAGCAAATCCTATGGATCCTAAATAGCCAGACATTAGGAAATGCTGATTTTTACTTTCAAAATACATTCCTAAAGAATATGCATTGTTTCCAACATCAACTGCAATTACCGCATCCTCAGGAATTAAATTAGATAAAACATCCATAATTTTTGCATTTGTGATCGTATTCTTATCATTAGAAATATTAGCCCGTTTCTCTTTATCTTCCCTCCATTGTTTCCATTTTCGAGAAATGTAATCGCGTCTAGATGGATCTTCCTTTGTTTTTACTTTTGAAATAAATTGATCAAGTGCTAATCCAATTTCGCTCCAAATTGGAAGGTCAACATTATGGAATTTTCCTAGTGTAAGTCTATCAAAATCAACTTGAATGGTGGTGCGTTTCTGATTAATTGATGTATGATTCGAAAAGGAAGCTCCAAAAACTAGTAACAAATCAGATCTTACCATCGAAGCTGAAGAAACTGGAGTTCCGCTTCTACCTAAAACGCCACAAGCTAATGGATGACTATCAGGAACTGTACCTTTTGCTTTGAATGTTGTAATTAAAGGTGCATCCAATATTTCTGCAAGTTTAATTAATTTATCACTATATTTTCTTGCACCATTACCGATTATTATTGCTGGTTTGGATGAATCATCAATCATTGCAACAGCTTTTTCAATTATCTCTATATTCGGTTGGATTTTATCTGATGAAATACGCTTATCTTTCAATATTCGATTAGATTTCTCTGCTGTAATAAATGTTTGAACTTCGTCAGGAAATATTAAATGAGCCACATCTCGATTTACAATCGCATGTTTAATTGCTAATGCCATCAACTCAGTTGCATTCTCCGATTTTAAAATAGTCTGGGACCAGTTTGATACAGCTTCAAACACTTTCTCAAGAGGTAATTCTTGAAAAGCTCCAGGTCCAAGAACTTGAGTGTTTACTTGTCCTGTGAGGGCTAGTATTGGGACACGATCAACTTTTGCATCCCACAATCCTGTGAGAAGATTAGTAGCTCCAGGTCCTGCTATAGAAAAACAAGCTGCGGGTTTATTGGTTAATTTAGCGTATCCCGATGCAGCAAAAGCTGCAGCACCTTCATGACGAACACCAATATAATTCAATTTTTTATTTTTCTCTGCATTTCGTAAAGCATCAGCTAATCCAAGATTAGAATGTCCCACTATTCCAAATACTGTGGTCACACCCCATTCAACCATTAATTCCACTACTTGATCCATCAGGGTTTGTTGATGAACAATATCTGGAACTTTAACATAAATTCCATCTTCCCGTTCTTCAACTTCAAATGAATCTACCCCATCATCATATCCACCTGGAGGTTTTCCATCAATCGGATCAAACTCATAGGCATGCCATGGACACATGATAAATCCATTTTCAATATATCCATCACCCAAAGGACCTCCTTGATGTGGACATTTATTACAAATCGCTCCGTAGCCTTTCTCAGTCCTTGATAAACAGATGGTTTTATGTCCTGCTTGAACTGTGGTAATTCTTTTTAGATCCAACATATTTTTAGGTCCAATTTTGTACCATGTACTATTTTCATCCAAATCCATTTGTCTACTCCAAACCAAATTTTACAACTATTTATATTATCAGTTGAAAATAATTGACGTTTTCCAATTGTGTGTGAAACAATTTAGGTAAAAGTCTTCTATTTTTATTAAAAGCTTTGAATTACTTTTTGATTTGTGGATTGATATTATTACTTAAAGACGTCCAGATATTTAGTCTCACTTTTATTTTTAGCTTTCATATATTTTTCATTTTTTGTAATCCCATTCAAATGATCCTGAAGTTCAGGGCTGATTTTATTAGGTGGAGTTGCACCTGTTTGACGATCTGCGAAATAGATGAATAGTATTGTTGAGAATGCTGTTCGAATTGGTGTAAATAAAATACTAAGTGGATAAAAACCGAATATCAGAAAAATTATTGCCATTAATACTGCCAAACCAGTCCTTGCTGTATCTTCATCGATGATAGAACCCGCTAGTAGCTGATCGTAAGCATAGCTGTAACCGAAATATGCCCCAACTAAGATTAAAACAAAGAAATTAATGAGATTATAGAAGAAAGAGGCTATACCCATTCCTATATTCCCTCCAATTACTTTACCTACAGTATGAGAAATTACATTTCCAGATCTTTCAACGGATTTGCTTAATGATTTCTTTTCTATCACAATAACGGGTAGAGTATAATATGTAAGGAATTCAAAAATTCGTAACATAAAATCAGAAACAAATAATATCGATCGTACAGCCATCATTACGGCTGCAGCACCCCCTCCTCTTCCTGATTTACTACGTTGTTCTCTAATAACTCTTCTTAACCATGTGACAAATCCCATTAAGGCACCAAAGGCAAGAACAGTTGTCTTTACCTGTTTAACATCTCTTAGACCATCTGATACCGCTCGTTGAGGAATATCTCGATACCATCTATAGAAAATCGACACATTAACAGCTTCAGCAAAATATTTAACCATTGATTGTGCAACTATAAATAGTAAGGATACAACTGATAATGCAATGTTTGAGGCAGTTTGTGAGTCTTCCTCATAAAATAGAAAATAAGTATACGAAGCGGCTCCAAAATACATAAAACCCATAAATCCATTAATAAGGGCGACTACAATCATTGGAATTAATGTTTGGAAATTCTGAGTAACAACTTCTGTAGAAAACTCAAAAAATTTAGCCCCGAAGATTAATTGTCTTCTAAAGAAATATGCAATTAATCCGATAACGCCTCCAATTATTAGTAAAATTATACCCCCGCTATTTAAAAATATCAAACCAAGTAATATCATGATTGCTGGAATACCAAAAACAATCCCAACTACTAGTTCCGCACCAGCAAAGCTGAGAAGATAGATTTGAAGGATTGCAATCAGTATTACTGCGGCAAAAATCACCATAATTGTAAATAAAATAAATCTCCAATTATCACTTAAGAAATCTTGACCTAATTTGAATAGTAGTGAAAAAACTTCTGCAACTTCTGGAT
>MDVR01000094.1 GCA_001940725.1 Candidatus Heimdallarchaeota archaeon LC_2
GATCGATCTAGGCTGTCTCAAGTTTCGTTGAATCCCTATTCTTTCTAGTCATCAGCTAATCAGTCTAGCTTTCGCTTCAGGAATCGGGAAAATTTAAAGACGCAGGTAGTTTCCGCTAGTTTGTCAAGAACATGCGTAATAAACTACCTGCAAATCAAATTTTCAAGGAAATCCCCGAAAAACTTATCGAAAGACTCTCGGACATTGCCACTAAAAGTGGCTGGGATCAGCCACTTCGTGGAAGACGACATTATTCGGCGTCTGCCATGATTATGGCAATTATTATTTTTTATGTTAAACAAATGAGTTCGCTGGAAGCTTTAGTTTGCCATCTGAAGTATACATTAAATGCCATGGACGCTTGTGGGTTTGGGACGGACGAAGGAGTTCCTTCACGATCCACATTTTCAAGATTCATGCACTACATAGGTCCGGATCCATTTGAACAATTTTTCTACGAGCTTGTAGATTATTTGCAGGCTCAAGGCAAGGTGCGAGGTCGACACCTTGCCATTGATTCTACACATGTTGATGCATGGAGTGACAGAAAATCCAAAAACAAGAAGTCTCCAGACTTTAAGTTTGCAAAGAATTGCGATTATGCAAGGCTTGGGAGGACACCAAAAGGATTTGGTGTCTGTTATCGTGTGCAGACTGCCACGATAACCCATTCGGAGATCCCAATTGCAGTTCAGGTGCTTCCTGGAAATGTCAATGACAAAAAAGCATTCGAAGATATTTTAGCAAAATCGCTTGAAGTCATCCCCAAACCAACTGCGGTGTCTGCGGACAAAGGATATTCATCCATGAAAAACAGGACATTAATACAGGAAGCTGGAGCTTCCAGTATTATCCGCCCCAATAAAACGGATCTTAAGAATAAATCAATTCAAGACTTTCTTCCCCATGATATGAGCGAGTACACCTATTGGAAGGTGTACTGGCGACGTAATGCTGTGGAACGAACCTTTGCCTATGCCAAAGGTTACTGTGGGCTAGGTAGCCCACGAGTTGTAAACGAAAATCCCATAAAACAACATGTCTTCCTTTCATTCTGCATTTTATTACTCATCAAAATTGCATGTGATGAAATGGGATTTGAAAAGACAAAATACAGCATATTTGTCTGATTTTCACCCGAAATAAAATACTAATTTAGCGGAGCTCACACTCCGCTTTATGATTTTTAATTAAAAATATTGCTGATTGACTACGTCAATCACAATTTCAATTAATTAATCAGTTTATCTTAAGACAGCCTAGATCGATCGATACAGTAATAATATGACATACAGGTCTCTGATTGATCAAAATATTGTTAATTTTATCGTTGATCGAAATTTGATTGGTTGATCCATCTTAACATCAGAAAAGCCACGATCTGAATAACATGGTCACTCTCGGCATCACAACATAGGTCATTAATGACACTATAATTGATAAATTAATCAATAAAACTATAGGTGAGATAATAAAACTCATTGCTGGTACCAATGTAAGATTTGAAACAAAAATCAAAGGATATAATGCAAAAACGGTCAGGATTGTCATTTTGTACCGAGCAGGTCTATCTGTAAATTGTTGGCGAGTTGTAATTTCAAACCAATATTCCAATCCTTGTTTTTGTTCAATTTGTATGTCTCCAATAGTAAATACCATAGACTGCTGCACTAAACCCTTTCTAACTTCAGATCCCATCCATTGTTTAACATTTTCATAATTAGCAAATTTTAGAATCAAGACATACTCAGGTTGTATCTCTCTAATTGGACGTATAATATCAAGCCCCAGATATCCTTTAAAATTGGATAATGCTTCGCTCACTTCTGTAATCCAATCTTCAAATTCTTTGATTTTGTCTGGTTTTACGATTCTTGTGAAAATAGTAGTTATTGCGTCTTCAGGCATTTTATTTAATTATTTAAAAATTGTATAAGTAGATTATTTACAATTGCTATATTATTGTCATTAGTGGATCCTATGAATCCGATATTAGTAAAATAACAAAGTTGCTACGTAGATAAATGAATTATTGAAGTTGAGACATCCCAGATCAATCTAGATTTGTTTGTCAGCTTTATTGGTTAAATGTTTAGCTAAAATTTAAACTAACTAGATCGAATGTTAATCAAGGAATAAAAAGATGACAAAAATTATTAATAGTCATTATTATTTAAGATATAGATGGAATTCCATGACAGGTAGTAACTATAGACGAAGGAATACGAATAAGTTGGGTATCAAGATACTTCTACTTGGAGAACCAGCAGTTGGTAAAACTTCTTTACGTAAGCGGTATATGGGTGAGGGTTTTAAGAAAAATTATATGATGACCATTGGAGCTGAGTTTGCGATAAAAGATGTCGATAATTACCGTTTACAAATTTGGGACCTCGCAGGTCAAAAATCGTTATCCTCAATTAGGAAAACCTATTATCAAGGAGCGAAAGGAGTCATTATTGTTTTTGATATTTCAAGACCAGATACTTTTACACAAATTCAACTGTGGATTGATGAATTACAGAAAACCCTAGATTCTATTATACCAATGATTGTCGTTGGTAATAAGGCAGATCTGAGAGATTCTAAATCTGTGAGTGTTTCTCAGGCAAAAAATTATGTTCAAAAATTGAGTGATGGGTCGAATTTTGATGTTAATTACTATGAAGCTTCAGCCTTAACTGGCTTAAATGTAGATAATTTATTTGCAAAATTAGTTGATGAAATTAGTGATTTTATGGCAGTGCAATAGGAAAAACAGTCATCAGATTATTTTTGGTAAATATCGATCGATTAAGTATACACTATTTTGCCAAGTAGTCATAAATATATCAGTCAAATAAGTCATCGATAATTTGATTCATCGATCGATTCTCGATTTTTGTATTTAGAGTACAAATTTGAAGAATAACTAAAAATTGTAGGAATGATAACCAACAATACTGCTACATACATAACAATCCGTGTTATTTCGTATGGAGTATACACAGGATTTCTGTAGTCCTGAATAAGCATATATTTCCCATACATAAAGCTTATTTTGTACGTCTCTATACCTATTGGGACCGTTTTAATAAGTTCACCTTTCAAAGTTCTATGATCAACCGATCTAATTCCTCGTTCTGAGGTTAAAAGTGTATTTTGCGCGGGATTAAAACCTATTGCAGATACTTCTTTCTCCAAATTAGTAAAGTTTGTAGCCTCTCCAAATGTATTGTACAATAGCAAATGCTTCGATTCGCTATTAATTCTTTCACCATCTCCCAAAGTTGAAAGGATAATATAGGTATTATTTGAATAAGGTTCAAAATCAAGAATTTTTGCATCATTGAAATTATCAATAGAATAATCGATTATATTCAATATTTTACCATTCATGTCAAATTGCATTATACTAGATATAGAATTACTTTGTGTTGTACCTTGGGAAATAATTGTTGAAAAAATTAAAGTGTTATTAAGAGATTGTACATTCAAACTATCAAGCAGTGGGTGTGATGAAGTATCAAGTGATTTATTCAGGTCTAATTTAACTGAATGCTTGGTTGTATCAACTATCTCATTTAAATTATTTAATTTTATATATTTGAAGTAATATTCAAAATGTGCAGTTTCAATTTTATTTGCTTCAATATATCCTAAATATTCGTTTTCTTTATACGTAAAATAACAGATACCGAAAACAAATCTTTTATGAAATACAAGAATTTCAGTTTTCTCCCCACTTTCAATATCAACAATAAAAATATGATTGTCTCCTTGTTTAAATAATAGTTGTTCTGTTGGGTTATAAATATTTGTGGTTAATAAGATGATAAATATTGCAACTAAAACACCCAAATACCAAACATATCGGTGTGTTCTTTTATTCTCCGATTTTGTTTTTGCTCCATTGGTTTTAATTTCCATTTTCTATAATAGACTATAAATATCAATTAGTTTAAGTAATTGTTTAGTTCTCCCCTAGATTTTCGGATATTTCCACAAAAAATATGCGAATATTCTAGATGATCCTTTAGATAATCAAGAGTTATTTGAATCGATCGATTATATAGCTCAATAATCGATTTCGGGTATCTAATGAATAAAAGTCATGTAAAGCCTAAATTTTATTACTCTCTTATCATCATCTCCTGGATTACATCAGAAATTATGGGGTGTGCCTCTTCATTGACCTTGACTTATTGGCCCTCTGGGGTCATAACATTTACCTGATTTCAACACTCCATAACGGCGTCTAAGCAACATATGACTCAATGCCAATACTCCTTTTATTCCACTTCCACTTCGATCACGGTATTTTTAGTATCCTAATTTCAGTGTCTCATCATAGCGAATGGCTGTTAATGCAGCCATATACAATAATCCACGGAGTTTACTATTGCCACGCTTTGAAATACCTAACTTGTATGACCGTGATCCTGAAGAATACTCCTTCATACCAAAACCCAAATAGCTACTCACTCGTTTGGCACCTTTTCCATCCCCTTTTGGATCAAATCTTTGATAATCACCAACAATCGCCAAAAAGAGGTAAGAAATTTGTTTACTGATACCAGGAACACTGGACAATAAATCCAGCTGCTCCTCAAATTGCAGACTATACTTGTCTAGAGCCTCTTGCAGTTCTGTTATTTGCAGGTTCAAAAATTTTAATTCCTCAACTTGCGATTTGATAATGATCTTATGACAATCACTGGTTTTCCAACCACTTGTCTCTCTACAAGCATATATGAGAGATGCTAATTGCTTATTCGCTATTCTTCCTTTCCCTTTCCTAATAATTTGCTTAATCTTATCTTCTTTAGTTTTGAGAAGATCTCCTGCCGTTTGAACATGACTCAAAATACTAAATGCAGCTCGAGAATAAATTTAACCAAAACAAGCATCAAGCTCAGGAAATGTTTCAATAAGATTAGAACGTAATTGATTAGACAAAGCTATTCAACTTTCAACCAAATCATAATATCTCTCTAATAAATCTTGGAGAAACACATATTGGTCATCTTTATGAGAATCTTTGAGAACTCTCATTCTAAGTGCTTGAGCAATGACAAATGAATCAATAATATCTGTTTTCACGGATTTGCTAAATACATCTCTTAATCGAGCAACTTGAAATGGATTTGTTAAAACTACTTCTGCATTAATATTTCTAAGGAATTGATTGAAATTACCACTATATGGTCCTGTACTTTCCATCCCAAATAAAATATCATCATAATCCAATAAATTTTCAATTAACTTATGAAAACCAGGTCGACTATTTAGCACCTGAAAGGTGTGTAAAATCATTCCATTGCTATTTATAACACATATTTCAATTTCTGTCTTGGAAATATCCAATCCGACATACACATACTATAAACTTATTTCTTCATCAATATTCATATCAATCACTCTCAAAGAGTTGGTAAGGGTGCTTCATTGCCACACGCTTTCGGAAGTATTTCCAAATACAATCTAATAAAGGTGGTCTTGAAACAAAACTCAGACTCGACCAGGGGCTTCTCAACCCAATCGATTGTAGGACTTTTCCCTTACCATATTTGCTGATCTTTAATATCATTGCATTATTCAGCTAATACACAAAATATCTAGCTACTTATTAGACTCGAATTTGAAAAAGAATTTGTTTTTTTCGATTTTTTTCCCATGGGAAAATGTAAATCAATCTTACAATCTCATCATTTAATTTGGTGGATATAAGTCAGATTCATTTAATTTTTTAGGTTTAATAAAATAGTACACAATTAATATCAATACGGAAAAAACAATAGTAGTACTTAACCACAGGAGATTTGGAATATTGATATAATCGTTAATAAAGTTAGGAACACTCATGATAACTTGCGAATATATATTTTCTACGGTATAGTAATTTATCAGAGTATAAGTTTCATAGTTGGATCCGTAAGAAGTATATATCAATTCTCTTGTATTGTGCGGGACTGTGACTTCTATGCTTACTTTTGAGATTTGATTTTGATTTTTTGGAGAATATATATATCCAAGATCAATTGTAGTAGCCTTTTCATGGTCAATTTTCATTAGAGATTGTAGAGGAAGAAACACAACATCTTTCATAACCGGTAGATGATGAATAACTGATCTGTATGGGAGAAATTCTCTTTTGGTGCTGAATTTTGTGAAGAGATCCAAATAAAGAGTTGTAGCTATTTTTTGCTTGTGGATAAATCCGTATTTCGTCGTCCCAATTATATCTGATTCAGCAATTATTTTATCAAAATACGAACCCATTGGAATTTCATACTCATTTTCGTTAAATGGGTAAGAGTTATTAGATGTAAGTAAAGTACTTTGTTCTGTATATCTGTAATCTTCAACATTTAATATTTTAAATTTGATTCGTGGTTTAATAACAGAATATCCGATTCCAATAATATCTGCAGTATGTACCTCTGAGAACATGATCCCTTGAGAAGTCGCATTGTTTATAATCTCCAATTCGTGCATTTTCCCTAGGGAAATTAAATAGGTCTCATATTTAGGTGAGGAGTTTAATTTATTTGAATTGTCGATGTTAAGAGTAAAATAAAATTTACTCCCCATTTCTTTCGCAGAAGTATAATAAGCAAATTGAGAGTCATTATTGAAATCTAAACTTGGAATAAAATCAGAAATATTATAACTGTACTCAACTTTATTGTCTATAATACCATAAACGTTTGATCGAGCCACACAGAGATATTCATCAAACTTTGTTGAACCTAATACTAATTGACATTGATTTGGCAGTATATATTCTGATAACGATCCTATTAAATTGTATGACCGAATAGAACTGGTAGACTCCTGTCTTTGTATAATGAAGTCCCTTTCAGATATATAATTTCCACTAATAATACTCCCTTCAATCACATCACCTCTTGCGGAACTAATTTCTGGAACTAGTTTCCCAGTTGAAATTGAAGATTCAGTTGAAAAGAGAGTTAGTTGACTCAATATTAACAAGATTACGATTAAGGTTATTAACAACAATCTCTTTACCCACCAATGCAAATTTACTCAACACTGCCTTATTTATTATAAATTATTTTCACGATTGCAAAACGTCATTAAAAGGATTATCATCTCAGACTCGTATTTCTATATAAAACAGGTATATCACCCAGTTATCACATTTTCAATGCTATCATGTATTTTTCATTTTTGGATAAATTCACGTTCGACTGCTAGAACACCATGTTCGATTGTTAGAACAAACTTTTCGATGTATTTTTTTTTGTATTGGTCGCATACGCCCCAAAAAACCTTATATATCAATTTTTAATAAAATTTTTCAACTTAATAATTTAGGTGTAAAACATGAGATTAAAAAAACACATATAAGAAAATTCAGAAATGTAACTTCAGTTTTTGTATTGCTGGTGCTAATTCAACCTGTATTTGCTTTAACTAAAAGTGGTTCTGACATAGAAACCTATGCAGGGGAAACATTGAGATTAGATGTCACAATGGAGTATTTCAGGTATTATTGGGGTGGTAGTTTCGGAAATGGGCACATCACGCAAATTATTTATCGATCTGCGCTGCCCCTCACTTTTGACTCACATATTGAACCTCAAATCACAAAGTCCGATTTCATTCTGTATTTCGTGTATCATTTCTCAGATTAGTACTGCTTAATTTCTATTTCAAGTTGAGTTTGTCATTTGAGGTTCAACAACTTTGTTGAAACCGAGGTTAACAACAGATCGATCGATTTTTTATTAAGTTTATGATATTCCTTCAATCCGATCCAATTCTCACCAATTTTACATCAATGTCCTTGTAATGTTTTACGGTCATTAAATGCTTTCTGTGATCATAATTATCTCTAGAGATTTTAGAACAACTGTTTAATGGGCATGTTACGCTTTTACCTGCCAGTTTTGCATCCAACCTTGAAGTAGTAAACATGAGCATCTCGGTCGCTCTTAAATTCTTGTGTTCAAATTTTCTAGTTTCGCGTTGTATTACCGTACTTTGCAAAGTGTTCGATTTCTAGAACACCACTACATTTATTCGATCGATCTGCGGTGACCCTCAAGTTGGACCCAGAATCCGACCACCAAATGACCCACTTGAATCGCTGACTAGAATTTCTCTGTTTTGTCAAAAGAAAAAATTTGGCTAAAATTAGACTGGGTGATTCGGGGTCAAAAAGTAGGTCGAATTAGAGGTTTAACAAAGATCGATCGACCCACTCAACAAAAGTTGCTCCAATTTGGAGTTCAGTCAAATGTATCCAACCATCACAATATCCTGATGGGCAATGATACCGAATACTGTTACATAAGAGTGTAATATTACTAAAGAACCCAGATTATCATATTTTTTCGACTATTACACTTGTCTGAATTTTTAAGTATGCATAACAGTTAATTTCATGCATGTCAGAAGACAAAACTAACTATTTCACAGACGATATTTTAATTGACACTAAATGGGTTGCTGAGAATTTGGGAATATTATCCACAGACAGCCCGAATCCCGAGTACAGATTAGTTGAGAGTAACGAGGATCCTCTTCTATATCGAGCTAACCACATACCCGGTGCAATTGAAATCGATTGGACTGAAGACCTAAATGATCCACTAACTAGAGATTACATTAACAAAAAAGAGTTTCAAAAATTATTACGTGAGAAAGGGATCGCAAATAATACTACTGTAATTTTCTATGGAGACAAGAATAATTGGTGGAGTTCCTATGCTTTATGGGTATTCCAATTGTTCGGACATACTAAAGTCAAGCTCATGAATGGTGGTAGAATAAAATGGGATTTGGAATAGCGAAATCTAGAGAAAGACGTCCCATCATATCCGACCACGAGTTATTCTGCTAATGATCGAAATGATGATCCTGTTCGTGTGTTTCGAGATAAAGTGCTTGAACATATTGCGGCTAAAGGTGCGTTTGTAGATGTACGAAGTCCAGAAGAATTCTCAGGAGAAAGGCTTCACATCCCAGGATATCCCAATGAAGGTGCATTACGAGGGGGTCACATTCCTGGAGCAAATTCAATACCATGGTCATCAGCTGTGAAAGAGGATGGCAGTTTCAAAAGTCTAGAGGACTTGAAGGAGATTTACTTTACTAAAAACGAAATAAACCCTGACAATGAGTTGATTGTCTACTGTCGAATTGGTGAACGTTCAGCTCATAGTTGGTTTGTTCTTAAATATCTTCTAGGGCTTAATAATGTTAGGAACTATGATGGTTCTTGGACCGAATATGGTAATCTTGTAGGAGTACCAATTGAAAAATAGAATGTACAAAATTCTATCACTCCATTTTTTTAAACATCGAAATTGTTTCGTCCCTAAACCAAGTAGATATTAATCAGCATGCCTATCGAGTATCTGTGAATGATTATCCATCTCGGTTGCAAGAATTGATTGAAGAGTTTAAAATGATCGAAAACAGGAATGAAAGGATGGATATGTTAATCTATTACTCTGAAGAGTTCAAGGAGGTTCCAAGTGAAATGGTTTCTCGTCCATACCCAGAACAAAACCGGGTGCCATCCTGTGAATCCGGAGCTTTCGTTTTCTCAGAGCTAAATCAATCTGGAAAAATTAAATTCCATTTTGCAGTCGAAAATCCACAAGGAATCTCTGCAAAGGCAATGGCTGTAATTATTGATCAATCTGTTTCTGGTGAGCCACCTGAGATGGTAGCCAAAATCGGAGAAGAAATCGTGTATGATTTTTTCGGGAAGAATCTATCCATGGGTAGAATTATAGGATTAACATCTATGATCTCTGTAGTGAGAGATCAAGCTCTGAATCATCTTAATTCAAATGTATGAGATGGTTAACTTGGGTAAATTTGATTCTTGCATAATCATATTCACCTCGATCCGTTGATTCGAGATCTAGTCTGGATCCTTCCCTTGTCATAGTTTATCAAATTCAGTAAGAAAGCACCTAGCATCCATGATATCCTACGTTTGATCAGAAGGTAGGTTATGGAGTGGTAGATTTGGATAATGCATATGGAGGAGCATTTTAAAAAGGAGC
The DNA here is from genome assembly GCA_001940725.1 of Candidatus Heimdallarchaeota archaeon LC_2. Next base: position 10,029 of record MDVR01000094.1, read on the forward strand.
AATAGCTTAACCTATTATCTATTCAAACGATTACCAAGTGCTTGATGACTTTCATCAATACCCCAATACCTTAAAGATATTTCAAAATATCATCTTGTAATTTAATCCCATGTGTAACTTAATGATAACTGAGGTCAAATTTAACTACCAATTATCAAATAAATCACCCAAAATCTCCTGAAAAAACGATATTTCTTCATTCGTCAATATATTACTGGACTTAATAAATTCATCTCTCGTCGCTACTTGATAGTATACTCTTCTCATATCTTTAAGATTAGGGAGCCTTTTGATCACCCCCTTTTCCCTAAGTCTACGTAAAGCATATTTAATATCTTTAAGTTCCGCATTAGGAAATGATTTAGTTATTTCAGTTTGAGTCAATGATTTTTTAACTTTAAACAATCGAAGTAACTCATCTGCAATTTGGGTAAGTTTGAACAAAAAACCACCAAGGAAAGATCGATTTATAGAAATTATATTCATTTATTAGATCTCAAATCACTAATTATAAACATTCCGAGAATGGAATTTAACTTGGACTATTGGCTATTCAAAATGAAGTTGAGATTTAATCGATTAATTCAATTAGCTTTTGAATTAATGATTCCAAGCTTTTTGTATCATCAATAATTTCGTCACATAATTCCACAGTTTTTTTTAAATAAGTTTGACAATCTTGAGCAATCAAATTAATAATTTCTAAATCTTTCTGAATATCAAATACGCAAGGGATAAACTAGATTTATTCTTGGTCGATCGATCTGCTCTAACCCTGAGTTTAGACCCATTTTTCGACCTAGTTTACGCCCATTTTCAAAATCAAATTTGATATCTGTTCTAATTATTAGTTCAACCTAAAAATCGATCGATTGTTGTCATCAATAATTAATGAGACACCACCTTTCCTCAAATTTTATGAGCGAATGCTCATAATGCTGCCAAGCTGAAAGCTTGGTGGCATAATCTGCCTCGTGACCGAAATACCGTTCATGAGGGGTCATTTTCGTTGATGAATGGACTCGCACTTTGTTGTAAAATCCTCGCCAGTTGTCAAAAGCTTCTTGGAGCTCGTCGATGGTTTCGGTGAAGACGAGATCCCGAACTTCATTTTGAAGACTCTGTTGCACTCTTTCAACCTTTCCAGTAGTTTGAGGATGCCTGAGACGCGATTTAATACTTCGGATCCCATATTTCTCCAAAAATGCTTTGAATTTTTTGGTTAATTTCCTGCTGAGATTTCCAACGAATTGGGATCCGTTATCATGAAGTATGGCATCTGGGACGCCATATTTCTGTATTAATTTCTCCAAAGTCTCAACCCACGATGCACTCGACTGATTATCGGACACAAATGCAGCTAGATTATATCTGGAGTGGTCATCAATCACATTATAGGCATACAACTTTTTGAATTTGTAAAATGGACCCACATTGTCAATCTGCCACAATTCGTTGGGTTTACCTCGCTCAAAGCTCTTGTAGTACACTTTCTTTTTGCGATTGCGTTTCAGCTTGCCTTTTCCTGCTTTTCGCAATTGATGCTGAACCGTGGATTCAGCAACATATCTTTGGCCTTCCAAAGATATTACAGATGCAATACTGCGAGATGATAATTGCCGATCTCGTAACTCAAACACACGTGAGATGATTTGAGATGGAAGTCGACTCTTCTTGGGACCTGGTTTTTGAGGGAAGATTCCCTCAACTCCAAAATTCCGATACCTCCGGTATTTTCGGTAAAATGTCGATCTGGCAACACCAAATTGCTCAAGAATTTGATTTACCGTTTGACCTCTGAATTTTGATTGAGGATCTAAGCGATCCTCAATTGTATTAATGAGAGAGATTAAAACTCCTAGTTGTGCTTTCTTCACTAGGACTTGTTGGATTTTGGACTTCAACAACTCAATTTCTTCGGGTTCTACTTCTTCGTTTTGTAATATCCGTGTGACATCTCTAGCCATAAACTAGTGTCTCAATAATTGTTACAGTTCATAATCGATCGATACAATGAGTTTATAGATTAAAAAAGCAAATTAATCATATGCATGAGACAGTAAAGAGTGATATAGAAAAAATTCTTAAAGAAGAAAATGAGGAAGTACTAGGAAAAATGTTTTTATCATCAATCGATTACTTGATGTCAAAAGAGGGCGAAAATAGCAGAAAGATCAAAAGCATAGTCAAATCTATAGGTTTTACAAACAATCGAAATTTCTTAATTCAAATGGCCGAATATTTATCTCCAGTGGATGTACGTGACATAGAACTAGTAATAGAGATAATAAGAAAAAATAGTGAAATCCCAGAAATAATGAAAGGGGATGCAATTTATGGGATATCAAAAATGTACGAGAACAGAAATAAGAGAGTGTGGGCGAGTGACAAAACACGCGTAATACCCGAGATAGCAATGGTGCGAACTGCACAAAAAAGTATTGAACATTACGAAAAATCTTATGATGTGACCCAATATAGGAGAGTGTGCCAAGAAGTAGCCAAATATAAAATAGAAAACCCAGGGGCAACACACAAACAAGAGGCAATAGAGTTATTCAAAAGGATAATAGGAGAAATATCAAAAGATATTGTGTCAAAAGGAAAAAAATTGCATCGAGCTAGCCCAAGTCCATTCGATACATATGATCTACCAGAGCACGAGTTACTAAGAATATTTGATGATATACTAGGAATATTAGAAACCACTCTGAATAATGGAGTGGATGATCTAGTAAGACAATATTCTAGCAGCTTAAGGGATTTACACACGCAGAATCGCCAATATTACATGGGAGTAGGGGACAATCTTCCCGATGATATAAATGATTGGGAGGAGCAGATGAGAAAACTCAGACAGAGTAGAATGATAAATAATTATGAAGCAATATCACTTATACCAAAGGACTGGCAAGATAAAGATAGGGGACAAGATAGGCGCAGACAAACATATCATAACCAAAAAGTGACTGAAAATATTGTTAAAAGTTACACGGATATAATGGATAAATCAACAGAAGTAATGTTAATCGAAATGAAGAAAGAAAAATCAGGAGATGAACTAATAGAAATCTATCAAGAAAGCGTAGCAAATACTGTACCGGAAAACAAATATGTAAGAATCTTGAAAAAATCATTCACAAGACAGGAATATTATGTAAAAATATCAGCCATCTTATGTGATACATCATTGGAAGAAAGAATAAAGTTGGCAAGAGAATCTTTCCAAGTAAGGGATGTAAATGATACAGTAAGGGTCCAACAAGATAGAGAAAACAGAATAGAGTTACAACTGGGAATAATGCTAGGAATTAAACATATTGATCGGATAGAAAACGAAGACAATAAAAAAATAAAGGATCTGCTGGAAGAAATGATAGTGGAAGGCAAAGATATTGGGAGATATGATATTGTCTTAGAAGTATACAGATTATTAATGAACAATCAAATTAAAATTGATTTAGACACATCAATTAAATCATTCAAAAAACAAAATGAGTTAAATAAGATTTACGGGGACCGAATAGCTGGACTAGATGTGGGACTAGATTATATAGAGGATAATAAACTTGATTTGGGAGACCGAACAGAAGAAATAATATCAATAGTCCAAGAAGAATATGAGATGAATGTGATATTAAAAATGTATAATACAATCCATTATGATGCAAAAGCCGAAGAACAATATAGTCGAATAGTATCTTTATGATGTTAAATAAACAAAAAAACAGAATGTTAGAAATATAGTTGGCAAGCGTCATTACAAGACATCTGGGGATTGTGTTCCACTGCAGAAAAAACTCATTATATATCCAAGTATGAAATAGCAAAATATGATAAATTGAAAATTGATCGATCTAGGCTGTCCCAAGATCTAGTGAATACTTAATTATTCTAGTACTCAGCTAATCATTCTAGCAAATTCTAAAGAAAACCGAAAAGTAAAAAGATTCGCGGATATCTTCTCGAATCGTCCAAAATGCGAAAAAAACTACCCGCGCATGTCATATTTAACATTCTTGGCAAAAAAACTATCGCTACACTCGTGGAGAATGCAAAGAAAAGTGGCTGGGATCAGCCACTTCAAGGAAAACGGTATTATTCTACCTCAAGTTTGATGAAATCCATCATTATCTATCAAATCAAGGATATGAGTTCTTTAGATGCACTTGTGGCACATTTCGTAGATAATGTTGGTGCTCGAAAAGCAGTCGGATTTGGGACAAACTAGATCGATCGTTTTATCATGATATTTAGATTGAGGATCTGATCGATCCTCTATGTTCTGACAAAGAGAGATAAATGCTCTGACTTCATTGTGTTTTACTAGGACTTGTTCAATTTTGGACATCAACATTTCAAAATCAACGGGTCCTTCTTCTTCATTATGTATTATCTGAATGTCATGTCTAGCTATTGACATGTGTCTCATTAATTATTACAGTTCATAATCGATCGATTGTAATAACTAAGATAAAATAAAACACAAAATGGTAAAATACCAAGTATGAGGGCCCCTCTGCAGGAATAGTGGGATCTAAAATATTTTGGTTAACCATATAATTCCACCCAAAAACTAGAATCAAAAAAAATGTTGCTACTACAAATCCTATTGGAATTCTCTGCTTAAAAGAAGATGAGTATAATATCTCTGTTGAAATGCTAATCCCTCCTATTTATATTAAATGCAGAAATATTTTAATCCTTCTAAATTTCATTCGGAAAATCAGTTGGAATTCCTGAAGCCTTCGAGATTGCTCTTCCCTCCCCTACCAGATCTGAATTTCTTTTCCCAGAAGTAATAATGGTTTTGAAATCTTCATTCTCAACTAATCCTAATCGCCAACCTGAATAATCAAATGATTGATATTTAATTACCCGTATGTATCTTATCTCTGATAAATCATACGTTTCAATTTTTTGTTTATCTTTAATTGTAATTATTCGATTTAGTTGATTTGATTCAGGGTTGTAGGTATAGTGTAATATCTTATGTTTATATTCAATAATAGTGCTAATAAACAATACGTAATTAATAATTAAAAACATTAAAAATAATATAATTGTAAGAAATCTGACTAAAGAAGATGTAGATAAGATAATTACCGAATTTTTATCAATTACCCAGAATATCAATATTGATGATAAAATAATAAAATTGTAAAAAATCATATTAATAATTAATTTGGGAATTTTTTGTCTTTCAGCTCGTTTATAAATTGTTTCTAAAGTAAAATTTTCTTTTCTCATCTTTGTGTACCTTTACATATTGTATTCAAGGTGCAAAGCTTAAACCATACTTTTCATATTCATAATTCTGATAATCCCATACAATAACATTGAACCAATCTTCTATAAAATCTGCAGTAGTTAGATATTTTAAACGTATACCCACTTCTATTTTGGCAAGTTTAATCTTAAAATCATCTATCTGAGGATCAGAAACTCCGTGAACTCGAAGATATACTAAATTCTTATATTCCAATTTTTATTAATAAATTGATTTAATTATTATAGTAAACCTTTCAGAATTTCATTAAAACTAAAATTACTGACTTACAAGCTGATTCTAATCGATAAATCTACTTTATATATTATAATCTTTAAATATGTTCTAAACTATGGTATAGATAATGCTGAAGGTCATTTTTATTATATTCACTATTTTATTTGGATCGATTATCACTGGCACTACTGCCAACACATCAGAACTTGAAAAAACAATAGGAGTAAGTATTGGCTCAGTTTATAAATTTAACATGGAAACCACTGGAAACTATTCAAATCAGATTCATAAATTTGATCTCTCACAAAATGATAAATATACATTCTACATAGAAATTGAAGAAATCAATGATGAAGGCTATGGATCTTTGAGTTATACTGAAAATGAAAATGACTATATATCAATTGAGATATCACTTAATCGATTCAGTGACCCAATTTTATATACTGACTGGGACTATTGGGAAAATCATCCAACAGATATAAAATATCTCAAACCTCCAAATGAAACACGAATCATTGAAAATAGGGATGATGAATTTTACCACAAATTAGACACCTATTATAACAGGTCTAACAGGTCATTAATACCTGGCGATATACTCTACACACATTATGGATATGAAGATTTATATGATAAAAAAACAGGTATAATGAAAGAATCAAGTATTGTGGTTGAGTATCTATATCTAAATGGGTCTCATGCTAGTAAATTGTTACATTTCGAACTAATTAGCTTACAGAACAACACTAATCCCCTACTTTTTTCGTTTAGTTTCCTAACTATAATGCCAATTTATATTGGTTATCGACTAAGAAAAAAATTAAAACAACAGTGTAGATAATAATATTCTACTTTTATCTTTTCCAAATATTAAAGAATTAATATCCTCGAGTATCGAACAATCCTCCACAAACTATGTAAACTTGATTTTACAGTTTAGATTTCCACATGAATATTTATGTGATTCACGATGGTTCATAAGAATTTTACAATAGCCTTGGTTGTCATCTGATCGATCGATAATTTTATTCAGATTGATTATTTGATTCGACAAAATTATTTTTTCACTTACATACAATTCAACGAACAGATTTATGCGATATATGACTATAATCGAACTTATACGGAATCGATCTATTTGTTTAGTTATATAGATTTCAAACACTGTATTCTTTGTGAACTATATAGATACAACTGAATCCAAGTCAGTTGAACCTGAACCTATTGAGAGATCGATCTAGGCTGTCTCAAGTTTCGTTGAATCCCTATTCTTTCTAGTCATCAGCTAATCAGTCTAGCTTTCGCTTCAGGAATCGGGAAAATTTAAAGA
>MDVR01000095.1 GCA_001940725.1 Candidatus Heimdallarchaeota archaeon LC_2
CAGTATAACTCCATTCAGCAATAGTATTGAAAGCGGTAACGCAGACTTTGAGAGGTTTGGTTGCAAACTCTTTCGCCCATAAGAATTCTTGTAAATGTATTTCTTTAGAATCATCATAATTTATTGAGGATTGATAGACGCCGAGAAAAGCAATTGTGAAGCCCCAATACTGTGTCATTAGATAAGTGAGGTTTTATTTTCTGATACCAATAATTCCAAGCATCAACAAATGGTTCTACATGTTCTGGATGAGTAGTTAAGGCAGGTTCATCCATTTGAATCCAATTTACACCTGCTTTCAATAACTTAATTGTTTCTGGAATATATATTTCATCAATCATCTCAAACATCAAATCCTCAAAGTTCCCTTTACCAGTATAACTCCATTCAGCAATAGTATTGAAAGCGGTAACGCAGACTTTGAGAGGTTTGGTTGCAAACTCTTTCGCCCATAAGAATTCTTGTAAATGTATTTCTTTAGAATCATCATAATTTATTGAGGATTGATAGACGCCGAGAAAAGCAATTGTGAAGCCCCAATACTGTGTCATTAGATAAGTGAGGTTTTATTTTCTGATACCAATAATTCCAAGCATCAACAAATGGTTCTACATGTTCTGGATGAGTAGTTAAGGCAGGTTCATCCATTTGAATCCAATTTACACCTGCTTTCAATAACTTAATTGTTTCTGGAATATATATTTCATCAATCATCTCAAACATCAAATCCTCAAAGTTCCCTTTACCAGTATAACTCCATTCAGCAATAGTATTGAAAGCGGTAACGCAGACTTTGAGAGGTTTGGTTGCAAACTCTTTCGCCCATAAGAATTCTTGTAAATGTATTTCTTTAGAATCATCATAATTTATTGAGGATTGATAGACGCCGGGTCTGTAGAAATTATGATCAAAGGAACGGACATGGTTTTGAAGGACTATACCTGTAACAGCTTCATTTTCCACAAAATGCTGATACATTTCACGTCGAGTCCATTCACCTGAATCGATTAAATCCATTCCTGTGGATTCTTTATATTTTACATTAAGACGAACTCGCCATTTAGAGAGCAATTTGTGATATTCGTTATTTGTCACTTGGTCTCTGTTTGATTGCTTTAGCAGTTCAATAATTTCACTAGGATCATCTTCAAATTTAATTAAGGTTATGAAATCTTGGAATCCGGCAAGATCCTCATGTGATAGCTCCTGATTGCGTGCTGCTTTGATGAATGCAGTTGGTTTTCTTAAGGAACCGATTTCATGAGTTAAAAATGGTATATCAGTAGATGTCATTAGTTTATCTCCCTTAAGGACTTTACTAGATCACTAATTTGTTCTAATTTTTCATCTGCAATCTCTCTTGGTAAATAATCAAGACCTGTTGTGGATGCAATGACTATTTCAGAAGGGTCCAATTCAAATAGACTTGATAGGATTTTACTATAGAATTTATTTTGCTTTCGATCAAGTTTCCCATCAGTCTGAGGTATGAAATTTTGTGCGTCTACAATACCTGCCTGCAATATTTTATTATTAAGGCTATATTCTGAAATTTTTACTAAATTACTATGATGAAAATCTACTCCAAATCCAGATGTCGGAAGGTCAAGTAAAAAGGAAAAGATATTACTCACATCTCCAAAGTAAGTATTAATGATCGATTTTCGATTTCCACATTTTGATGTTAGTAAATCATATGCAGTGCTAATAGAATCTCTCAGATTTCGTGATACTCTTTCCCAAACAAAATATGGTTCATCAAATTGTATCTCTAGATAATTCGAAGGTAAAGATTCAACTTCTTTGGCAAGGTATTCTCCAGCTGCAATAATTGCTTCATCTAAACTGCTGTAAACAGAATTTTTTGTATGAACTAGTTTGATTAAAGAATATGGTCCAGGTAGAATAATTCTTGAATCTTTATTATGTATGTAATCATGAGAATAGGAATTATTATCTGACAAGCTGTGTAAATCAGAATTTACAACTTCTGGAATCTCAGGAAACTTACTTACTAATTCCGGTTTTCTATAAAAAGTATTGGTGTAATGCCATCTGTTTATTGGTAGATCACCCAAATCATGGTACGATTTGAAACTACTTAATGACCTTGTAAATGGTCGAATTAAATCTTCAATACCAAAAGAACCTGTTGAAATTGTCGGAAAATTCAGATTTTCCTGTAATCTTATTAAATCATTTAATTCTATTTGGAATTTTTCTTGAACTATTGATTTTTCGGCCCTACCGTATTTATAATCCAATAAAGATTGAATTAATAATTCACTGAAAGGATGTGTACCAGAAACAGCACCACGTATACTAGTCACTATATCTCAAATCGATTTGATGCTTAATAATATTAGCCATATTTTTCATGATATTTTTATTCCAATTGGAATATAATACAAAAAATCATATATAACTACTTGTAATTACCGATTAAATAGGAAAATAATTCGATTTGGATTTAAGGTGATTTTATTTTTCCCAAACTAGTAGAAATTAAAAGAATACGTGAGAAAATTGGTTGGTCCCAATCGGAACTTGCTGAGAAAATTGGTATTTCTCAATCTGCAATTCCTAAATATGAAAATGGGAAACAAGTCCCTTCATATCAAATTGGAGTGAAAATATTTGATTTGTTATTGGAAGAGGATATTAAAATCGATCTTGAGGTTTCGGAGATAATGACTACGAAAATTATCAAAGTATCCCCAAATTCAAGTCTAGGAAATGCAATGGATATCATGAAAGAACAATCCATATCACAACTACCTGTAATTAAAGGGAATTTTATAGTTGGGACTATAAATGAATCTTTAGTTTTGGAATTATTGGATCGTTATTATAATTTAACTTCACTTCGAGATGAATCAGTAGAAAACATAATGACGGATATACTCCCAATTGTACCCAAATCTGCAAAAATAAAAGAAATAACACCTCTCCTAAAACACTTTGGAGCTATAATGGTCTTATTTCAAGGTAAACTATCAGGAATTGTCACCAAAGCTGATCTCTTGGATATGTAAATCTCTTCTAATTAGTTGTTGAGCCGTTTTGTGAACTTTTCAAAATTTCGAAAATACTGTTCATTAAGAAAAATTGTATATTTACAATTAATGGGTGGCGAAAATGTAAGAAAATAGAATCCATACCGTCAACAGGTGGAAGTACAAAATTTGCCGAAGAGGCCGTGAAAGCGACTTGATCAACATCTGTAAACAGAATGAATGGGCGAACTTTCTGTAGAAGCATTTGAAATTTGCTTTTAATAGGACTATCCGAGGGTAATGCCTCATGAATTTTTCCGATAAGCTCTCCATAGTTTGTTAGTTCCATCGTTTTATTACCCACTCGCTTTTCGATTAATTTTGTAACCAAATTACTGTGATATTCATTTGGAATAATGGTTAGATTATTTTCCACTGCATCAATAATCTCTGCCAATCCATTTCTAACTGCAATATCGCCTTGCATTACACGAATATAATGTGAAGTATCCTCGACTTTTTGGACTGGAGTAACTCTCTCAAAGTAATTTTCAACTTCATTTGCTGTGTGATTTATTTTTGATCGCAGCTGATCTATAACTTGTTGATAAGACACTGCTTCGTACACATTTGGTTTCCCTTCTATTTGAACCTTTGAGACAATTCCCTGTTTTTGGAGAGAGCTTAGGTATGAATAAACTTTGGACTGTGGTACTCCAGCTAATTCCGCTAGAGGAGTTGCTTCGAGGTTTCCATGAACATACAAAGCAGTATAAACCCTTGAGGCTCCGAGAGATAATCCCAATGAAACTAATGCATCAATAGCTGAAGTCTTATCCATTACTGTATCACCTAATCATCCAAGTGGTCCTTTACTGTCAACAACGATAGACCTAGTAAAACAATAAAGAAAACAAAGAGAATGAGATAGCTAGACCATAATTCAGCAAATCCGAAACCTTTGAGCATGATTCCTTCAAATATGTTAATAGCATATTTCATTGGAATGAAGTTTGAAATAAACCGAACACCCGAGGGTAAAGTGGAAATTGGAACTAGCATCCCACTGAGTGCCATGCTCGGCAATCCAACTAGAGGTGCCATTTGCACAGCCTGTAACTCATTTTCCGCAAAATTGGATAAGAAAACAGATAGCAATACATTAACAAAAGCATAGAAAAATGCACTTATCAGTAGGAGAACCAAATTCCCTTGCACTGAAGCACCAAAAATGTAGATAGAAATGACAAGGATTGCTGCAACCTCAATAAAACCGAATAATGCCAATGCCAAAACAAATCCAAACAATCGTTCTACCTTTGTTAACGGTGTAGTGTAGAGTCTGTTTTGTGTTCCAGTTGTAAGTTCACGCACCATAGTGATCAAAGAAATTAGCATAACAAGGAAAGTTAATACAAATGCCATAACAGCAGGTATAGCAACATCCAATCCAGTTTGCTCCGACCCTTTATATGCTATAGTCTCACTTAATTCTACACCTGATTCACCCAATGCTTCACTTAATGCGTCTTGAAGTGTACTTAAAATATTTAATCTAATAGTAGGCTTTGTAGCATCAACATAAAGAATAATTTCCAATGTTGCATTTTGTCCCTGTGCTTTAGCAATTAGCGAAGCACTGAAATCATTAGGTATTAGAATTGCGGCTCTATATTCCCCTGCTTCTACCTTATCCACTCCTTCTTGATAATTTCCAATTTTTAAGTTTATTCGGTCATCATTTTCCATAAAATCATGTATTATGGTACCTGCGAAACCAGTATCTGCATTTTCAAGCAACACCGGAGTATTTTTTACCTCACCAGATAAAGCAAATCCAAAAACTACCATAATCAAAATAGGCATCATCACAATCATACCGAAAGTTCTTCTATCCCGTGTAATTTGTTTCAGAACTCGTTTTGTTATTGTAAACATACGAGCTGTTGAAAACGATTTTAGTGTATCACTGTTCATCATCAATCACTCCTTCTGAAAGGTGCAAGAACACCTCTTCGATTGTTTTTACATTATATTTTTCTTTAAGTTGATCGGGTGTACCTTCATCAATGAGTACCCCGCTTCTAAGCAAGCCGATCCTGTCTGCTTTTTCAGCTTCATCCATTACATGACTAGTAATCAGGATTGTGGTGCCTTCATCACGCAATCTTCTGAAATAGTTCCAGAACCACTGCCTTAGCACTGGATCAACACCCACGGTTGCTTCATCAAACAATACGATTTTTGGATTATGAATAAGCGAACATGCAATTGAGACTCTTCTTTTCATACCACCAGAAAGATTTTTCCCTAGGGTATCTCTTTTATCCTCCAGTTTCAGAACTTTGATCATATCATTCATTCTAGAAGTGTATGTCTCCTTATCTAAGAGATGAAGATTTGCAAAAAATTTGATATTTTCTTCTACTGTTAGATCAAGATATATACTGTATTCTTGAGGAGCAATTCCCATAATTGTAGATATTATATGTCGATCTTTCGGCATTTCATATCCATCAACTGTTACTTTCCCAGATGTAGGAAATAGAGTACCGGATATAATATTAAGAGCTGTTGTTTTACCGGTACCATTGGCCCCTATGAAGGCATAAATTTCTCCGTATTTGATTTTCAGATTAAGTCCATTTACAGCATGAACTTGCCCTTTGTTGTAATGCTTAACCAAATCGGTTGTTTCTATTATATATTCAGACGATATTATTACCACCAATTTTTACTACTATCATATAGGTAAGTAAATTATATAACTATTACTACTATCACATATAGTAGTAATCATGAAAACGACATAAAATAGACTAAAAATCATTAGATAGCTTGTTGATCATAATGAAAAATACGAAATCTGAATATTATTTGCCATTATAAATTAGTTTTTTCATTTGATTTTCTCCCAATTTTGATAAGAACCAATTTGGTGTGCTAACTTCCCACCCTATAATTAAATTAATAAATAATCTTAGCAATTTCAAATAATTTTGTAGATTTTACTAAACATTAATCTTACCAAATTCTAACCTCTCGAGATAAATTAAAGAAATGAAAAAATAAAAAAACAAACTAATACAGTTCGAAATTCGGAACAATTTTTATAAAATTATGAGTTAATGAACTTCATACTATGGATGAAAAGAGCTCAATAGATCAATTCGATATTTCATTGCTTCAGCACCTTCAGAACAATTCCAGATCGAAAAACACTGAGCTTGCGAAACAACTAAACGTGACCGAAGGAGCTATCCGAAAACGAATTGCAAGACTACGTAAGCTCGGTGTTATTGAGAAATTTACTATTCAATTGAGTGATAAGTCCCAGGGAATACGAGCTATTGTTGAAATTCAGATTGACGGAAACGAAAAACCCTCAAAGATTCGAGGAGAAATAGTAGAACGAATACCCAGAGGAGTAGAAATGATTTATGAATTGACTGGTGATGTTGATATGATTACCATATTTCACACCTCAAATCATGATGAACTTGGAAATGCAATTGAAAACCTACGACAAATCCCTGGAATAAGAAACACGAAAACTCATGTTATTCTAAAACGTACGAAGTTGCCTAATTTAATATTTTAATACGTTGAATATTTCTTCTTGGTAAAAGATCTTAATGAAATCAAGATAAATAAAATTACAAAATCTAATAATACATAACTTATGGAATCTTTTGTATTGCTACTTGGTTCAAAAATATCACCATTACTATCCGTTGCATACAAAGGATCTATTAAGATTTGTTTTGACCATAAACCATTCTCATTCTGGAAGACAAGATATGTATTAGAAATTGACGTTAGAATAAGTTTAATATTATCCATATTTAAGACTTCGGGATTTGATTTATGCAGATCTAGGAGTTCAATAGCAACTCCAATTAAGCCATCACTTAAGGATAAATCAGTATAAGGTTCTTTAAGGGTAGAAGGATAAAATCCCCTGACTGGTGTTCCATCAATGGTACCTTCATAGAGAACACGATTTAATAAATGATGATAACCACTTTCTAAGATGCTACTGAACTGGTCCATATTTGATATGCGAATTGCTTTTAATATCCCTGTTAATCCTCCATATAGAGAGTATTTTCCAGAAGATTCTCCTTCAGTAATTGGAATGAAAAATTCGGTAGCTGATTGATTAATTGTTGAGTCAAGCCAATTTATACCTTTTTCTATTGTGTTATCATATTGACTGTGGTTCATCATTTTACCTACCCGAGCTAGGGCATATATTATTCCGGCTGATCCTAATTCTAGAGTAGTTCTTCCAAAGGATTCTGGCTTGTTAAAAATTATGCTCCAATGGCCATCGAGTTTTTGAGATTCGACATAAGCATTTGCAATTTCAATCCCCCAAGACGTAATATCTACTCTATCAACATATTGACCCAATTTGATAAATAATTCAATAGCAGCTCCATTACCGCTAAGTAATGATGTGTAGAGGGGGCCTCTATCGTCACCTAAAGTATACCACGGGATTAGTTTGGTGGAAAAAGTAACTGATTCAAATGGCACAGAGATATAATCTAACCAATTATAAACCTCAATTGATTTATCCAAATAGCGTGTGTCATTTGTAATTTCATACATTAATAACAATGCATCAAGCACTCCAAGATTACCAAATGAGATATCTGATACTGGAATACCTAGAGGATTTCGAATTTCACTATAAGAGTAAGGCCAACTGGGGAATTCGGTTTCATTTGATGCTTCTAATAATAATTCATCAAGCGATGATTGAGCCCATGTTAGATATTTTTCATTGTTTGTATACAAATAAGCATGCATATAATTTATTGAAATTCCTGCAGCCCCGTATTTTTGGCCTGGATAAATCCCGGCAGTTGCATATTTACTCCATGCAGGAATTTGGCTACCATTTTCTAATGTATATCTTTGTTCCCAAGTTTTATCTAGTGCATTTAACGCCAACTGTTCAATCTTTTCATTTAATTCAATATCTAGGATGCTACTGTTCACGATTTCCAAAAGGCCATCAGCAATACCCGCAGCACCCCAATAGCGACCTAGGTAAACAGTATCATCCTCATCAGGTAAACTAGGAGCTTGAGCTGTGTTTGAATTTGGAAATAGTAATAAAATCATCAAGAAAATTGTTATAACCAAAGATGAACGATTTTGCATATATTATGAAACTTTAGCTTTTCATTTCTTTTATTAATATTCATTGTGATATTATTCTAAGGTCAATAATTGTAAATTGAGTAGATTTTAATTTAGATAAGCCACGCAATTCTTTATACTATAAACTTTTCAAATACCTTGTTGGAAATCCAAGATGAACCGAAAAGAAAGTTTCGGTTAGTTTCTTATTTATGTACTCAATGTAAAGTTAAACGGGATTTAGTTGTTGATGAACAAAAACATTTGAGTAGAAGAGAATTGACATTAAATGGATTGGCTCCATACATTGACATTCATGAAAATATAAAAAATACAGATACAACCGAACATGGGATGAAATTATATGTAGATACACATTTTCAAGTAAGATCAAATCATCCAATGATAAAGAAGACAATAGCACCACATAAAATGTCGATTCCAGGACTCCCCACACCGTCGATTTCAATTAACCAGACCAAAATGTCATATAAATCCCAATCATGGAACAGTTTGAATTTATCATCACAGGTACATAATATGGGATTTTTTATCATTAATGAGAATCCTACCCTTATTCCTTCTGATGGATTTATCTCGAATTTTGAATCACCGCTAAGATCTGTTTCTCTTAAGGTGAATTACAGAACTTCCTTATTGACTGAAGAATTCATCTATATGTCACATAAATGGTTAACACTACTAGCAAAATGGGTGGAGTTAACAGCAAGTATTAACACCTTATTAATTCCAAGATTGCTGATTTATATTGATCAAAATGTTGCAAAAGCACCAGATGATTCAGATGAATTATCCTTATCAATCTTGATTGATGCCTCTGCTTCTATTAAATTGGAGCAAAGCATAAAAAATTTACAACCGATTAAAAATAGTATCAATGCCCTTTTAGAACATTGGAAGGATTTTAAGTACAAAAAAACAGTATTAGGATTGAATGTTCCAATCTATGAATTTATTCTTACAGTATTGAATTCAGGCAGATTTATTGAAATCAATGAATTGATGGAAGTAATAAAATCAGCTGAAGAAAGTCTCAAAAATCAATTCATAGATACATTTATCATGATATTTTTTGATTTATTTAGATCCAACAATCTAGAATATATGGTATCCTACCTGTTGTGATCAAATACATCGATAATGAGAAGAGAAATATGGTTGATATTCGAATATTGTTTTCAAAAGAACATGACCAAATGTTTAATATCGCTCTTGAACATGCGATATTAACCAATTCTGCGGATCATAAATTACACTCAACATTAAGGATATGGAGAAGCGAGAAATCAGTTGTGATGGGAAGAAACCAAAATATAACAGATGAAATTAATATTGAATATTGCGAAGAAAATAATATATGGATTTTAAGAAGAATCTCTGGTGGAGGTGCAGTTTATCATGATATGGGGAACCTTAACGTCAGTCTATTTATTGCTCCTGAATTGAAAAAAAGTTTAGAGGTTAATAATCTCCAAGAAATAACAAGAAAAATGACAGAGTTATTAATGAAATCCCTGATGAAGATCGGATACTCGAAATTAGAAATAAAAGGAAATTCCAATATTTTTTATCATGGAGAAAAGATATCCGGCTCAGCTGGTTATATGTATAAAAATTGGCACCTCCATCAGAGATTCTTCTTAAAATCCATATATTATTTTCTTCGCAATATTCAATATTAATTTCATCTGTTATATTTTGGTTTCTTCCCATCACAACTGATTTCTCGCTTCTCCATATCCTTAATGTTGAGTGTAATTTATGATCCGCAGAATTGGTTAATATCGCATGTTCAAGAGCGATATTAA
>MDVR01000096.1 GCA_001940725.1 Candidatus Heimdallarchaeota archaeon LC_2
TTCTTTTTTAAGATTTATTCTATCATTTTCACTATGACTTATATGCTGTAATCCAATGACAATTCCGTCCGATTTTCTTTTTTTCACTTTAACTGCACACCACCATCGACCAATTGATCAACTATTAACTTATATTGTCCATTAGGTTGTAAAAGTACTTTGTTTTGTAGATGAAATAAATATGTAACTAAGATCATTGAGATTCTTTATGGAATACAATTTTTACACGAAACCTGTGTATCGGGCTTAATCGATCCAAATAATTTATTTCAATGTCACTTCTAATATTTATAAACAACAAGGATTGAGACTATACTCTTTCTAAATCCATAAATTTCTCATTATCACCTACATATAATTTACTACTACTTATTCCTATATCTATTTAGATTTTACATTTAATTCCTTTTCAGGTACTGCGATCGATTATATAGATGAAATGATTTTCAAGAATCTTGTGTCTCAAAAATTATTGCAGTTCATAATCGATTTCGGGTATCAAATGAATACAAGCCATGTAAAGCCTAAATTTTATTACTCTCTTCTCATCATCTCCTGGATTACATCAGAAATTATGGGGTGTGCCTCTTCATTGACCCTGACTTATTGGCACTCTGGGGTCGTAGCATTTACCTGATTTCAACACTCCATAACAGCGTCTGAGTAACATATGGCTTAATGCGACCACTCCTTTTTTTCCACTTCCACTTCGATCACGGTATTTTTGATATCCTAATTTCAGCGTCTCATCATAACGAATGACACTTAATGCAGCCATATACAATAATCCACGGAGTTTGCTATTGCCACGCTTTGAAATACCTAACTTGTATGACCGGGATCCTGAAGAATACTCCTTCATACCAAAACCCAAATAGCTACTCAATCTTTTAGCTCCTTTTCCATCCCTTTTTGGATCAAATCTTTGATGATCTCCAACAATTACCAAAAAGAGGTAAGAAATTTGTTTACTGATACCAGGAACACTGGATAATAAATCCAGTTCCTCCTCAAATTGCAGACTATAATTATCTAGAGCCTCTTGGAATTCTATTATCTGCTGGTTCAAAAATTTCAATTCTTCAACTTGTGATTTAATAATAATCTTAAGACAATCACTGGTTTTCCAACCAGTTGTCTCTTTACAAGCATATATGAGAGATGCTAATTGCTTATTCGCTATTCTTCCCTTCCCTTTCTTGATAATTTTCTTTATTTTTGCTTCTTCAATTTTGAGAAGATCTCCTGCCGTTTGAACATGACTCAAAATACTCAATGCAGCTCGTGAATAAATTTGACCAAAGCAAGCATCAAGTTCAGGAAATGTTTCAATAAGATTTGAACGTAATTGATTAGACAAAGCTATTCGTCTCTCAATCAGATCATAATATCTCTCCAATAAATCCTGGAGAAACACATATTGATCATCTTTATGAGAATCTTTGAGAACCCTCATTCTAAGTGCCTGAGCAATAACAAATTAATCAATAATATCTGTTTTCACGGATTTGCTAAATACATCTCTTAATCGAGCTACTTGAAATGGGTTTGTTAAAACTACTTCTGCATTAATATTTCTAAGGAATTGATTGAAATTACCACTATATGGTCCTGTACTTTCCATCCCAAACAAAATATCATCATAATCCAGTAAATTTTCAATTAACTTATGAAAACCGGATCGAGTATTTGGTACCTGAAAGGTGTGTAAAATCCTTCCAGTACCATTAATAACACAAATTTCAATTTCTTCTTTGGAAATATCCAAGCCAACATACACATACTGTAAACTTTTATCTTCATCAATTTTCATATCATTCACTCTTAAAGAGTTGGTAAGGGTGCTTCATTGCCACACGCTTTCGGAAGTATTTCCAAACACACACTAATAATGGTGGTCTTGAAGCAAAACTCAATCTCGATCAAGGGATCCCAGTCCCAATCGATTATAGGAGTTTTCCCTTACCATTTTTGCTGATTACTTAGAATTTTGTATTATTCAGCTAATATGAATATAAATCTAGTTACTTATTAGTCTCGATATGGATTGGTAAAACTTGATATTAAACATTTTACGGCTCTCAAAGGTTTCAGAAAATTCATCTTGAGTAGCGATTCGATGATAAACTCTTCTCATATCTCTCAAATTAGGTATTTTTACTACAATTCCTTTATCATTCAGCTTTCTCAAAGAATATTTTATATCGTCTTTATGAAAATTCGGTAAAGAGTTTTCGATTTCATCTTGTGTCCACTGTTTTTGATCCTGAAACAATTTCAATATCTCATTTGCTGACTTGCGTAGTTTTATCATTTCATCACTGAAGTAATAATTTAATTCAAATGATCATCTGTTGGAAGGGTCAATCTAAATCATACAGTTCGATGATTTTATCTTTAATATTCTGTAGAGCAATGTTTTTGGTTTCCAATGAATCAGTGCCTAGTCCTTCCAATGAAAGTGCAAGAATTCTTTGTAATAGTTCCTGGAATTGCTCTATCAATTCAAGATTGTTATCAATAATTAAATATGGTTGTTTCGATATTTCAGGATCTAATAAATTATATTCTTTGAGTTTTCTTGCTTTATAATTATCTACTAAATTACCAGAATAATTCGGGGGTTGTAACCCGTTAATACCCATCATTGATATATTTACTATGGCAACTATTAAATCAATCGGTATTTGATAAATCGCTAACCTATTCACTATATATACAATCAGGTTATTTTTAGTCACCTGTACTTGTTCGTTCATTCAAGATTTATTCCAGAAGTTAGAATGAACTAATTTAGTATAATTCTATCTTACTCTCTCAATTTCTCATATAAACATCCATAACAATATTCATTAAATCAATCTCATAATGTGTCCCTTGATTCAAAGTAAAGAATATCCAGGAGCAGAAATAAATGATTTTTCAGCAATTGAAGATTCAAAATTAAGACTTCATCGATTGGAAAATGAAGGGGGAGCAATTATTGGCTTAAGTTCGAATCCGATTCGATCGATGTTAATATAGATCATTATTTTGATGGCTGTTCTAATGCACTGTTCAAGATTGATTGATAAAACCTAATTTCTACTGAATTCATATTTTTGCATGATTCGTAAAATTCATCTTGGGTTGAAATGCGATAGAAAACTCTCCGCATATCTAATATATTTGGAGTCTGCGTAATTATTCCTTTTCTCCTCAGTTGACGCAGAGAATATTTTACATCCTTTATTTGAGAATTCGGAAGAGAGGATGAAATTTCTTCTTGCGTCCAAGGTCTTTGATTCTTAAATAAAGATAAGACTTCATCTGTAACCCTAGAAAGTGTGTACATAGAATCACCAAAGCAATATACTTTTCTAATCAATGTATCAAATTTACCTAATTATAAATATTTCTTATTAAATTAATTATCTAATTGAAAAGAATGATAATCATTTTTTCTCTAATGTATTAAATTACCTAATAATAGACCGAGATATAACATTTGAAAAACTAATATTCTAAAATCAATCGATCCAAATGGGTAATTGTGTGAAGTGATAAGTTGACTAATCCACTGAAGATACTTACAAATTGTAATCACCTTTAAATTTTTAACTTACTAATAATTAAATTTAAAAATTTTTAATCGCATTCTTATTTTAGTTTAGGAAATAAATCGATGATCGAATGTGACATAGGAATTGGAATATCTATTCTGGAAGATCGATCGGTTGTTTAACTGGGGGGAGGGAGACACTCCCATAAAATATTTGAGAGTGTCAAGATTTGCTAGCAGGTTTTACTTATAATATCTCTATCGGCAAAAATCTAATATTGATACTAAAATTAAAAAATATTGCGATCGATTATCAAACTTAACAATTTATGAGACACATGAAGAAATAATTGTATTAATTAATGAATTAGATAATTAAATTATCATCGATCGAATTTAACTCCATCTAGATTACCGTATCGATCGATAATTCATTTTGAACATTCGATTTCTATATGTTACAAAGAGGACGAATTGGACAATGAATCAACTTAACAAAACGACTTGGCAATTATTCAATCTTTGAAGAAAATCTAGTAAGTTATGAAATCAATATCTATCTGTCTTCTCATCACTAATAAACTAATAACCTTATGTGATTTTACAATATTTAGTGGCAAATAAAATCACGATCCGAAATTTACCAAAAAGTTTTACTTGTGAAAATTGTAATAACTCTTACAAAGCAAAGAAAATAGTAAAACACGCATTAAAAAATCGAATCAAATTAGTAAACGATTTATCTTTATATAGCTCGCAAGTAGTTTGTAGTGTAAACGAAACATGCAATTCAAAATGGTATTTTTATATTGATCGAAAGGAAGATCTGGTTTACTTTTTAGGGAATCAGAGTAATATTAGATCTGATTACTATGATCAAAAGAATATAGGGTACAAAAATACTATTTTACACAATGCACTCCACCATTTTGGCAAGGTAGGAAAGATGTATGAGGGGATATCTATGGTTGATTTGGATTATTTGAGGAAAACAGTTGAACTTGAAAAATATAATGACGTAAAGGAATATCTTGTTGAAACCTGTCCAGTTTTCATTTTTAGAACTGGTGAGGATGAATATTTGGTTTTCTCATATTATAGAAATGGCGATCATAGGGATAGGCAAATTAGATTCGTGAGTATTGATGGAGGAATTCCTCAGCCTTTTTCTGATGAAATGGTGATGATCAATGAATTTACGAAAGCGATTAGTAATTTAACCTTATATGGAATATTGCCGGTCAATATGTTAGGTCTCGTCTTGATAAATATTATAAAAAATAGCAATTCTATATGATCAATCGATCGAATCACCTTTAAATTTTTAACTTATAAATATTGAATTTTAAAATTTTTTAATGGCATTCTTAATTTAGTTTGGTAAATAATGGTATTATATGGAACAATATCAAATAACCTCTGTAAGCAATAATGAGTTGACATATGAAACTTCAAACAATCAGATCTTATCAGAAAATTACTGTAGAATTTCGTTTGACAAAGGACAACGTCTATTGAGAAGAACGTTAGCTAACCATTTTAGATCTGAATATTGGAATTTAATCGCAGAATCTGGCTTCTACCTCTGTCCAACTAAAGACTGTCCTGTTTATTATTTTAATAATAATGGTGAAACTTATTTAGGTAAAGATGATGTTCATAAGACAGTCATGCATAAAATGGAGATTGGGGCTGAAAAAAGACCAGTTTGTTATTGTAAAAATGTTTTAGAATCAATTATTTTTGATGAAGTAGTAGTTAAGAAATGTTCCGATTCATTGATTGACATCCAAAATTTTACAGAAGCAAATACATGAAAGCATTGCTCAATTACAAATCCTACTGGAAGATGCTGTGGTAAACAAAATAGGGAGATTTTAGAATGGGTTCAAGAAAAAAGGCTGAAGTAGAAACCTCTCGAATGAAATAAGCTATGTCTTGTTGCAGCAAAATAGAAGAAGTTAAGGATGGCTCATATCTTGGATAATGATTTAAAATTTGTTTTCGGATATTTTTGAATAAGATCCAAGAAATTCAATCAGAAAAGTGGGAATGAGTAATTGAGTGTTTTATGAAATCATCGATCGTTAATTGATATCATTTTAATAAAAAATGAGTGAAATTATGTGTGTTTATTTAAAATTGAAACAAAAAATTCAAAGATAGAGAGTGCTATCCCTAGTTGTATGTCTCAGATTATTTTTAGAGACATACTCCCTCCCCCCAGCTTTGATCAATCAATAAACACCCAGAATAATATTAAAATGTTAATGAAATCGATCCTTAAAAATTAAAATTTAAATCGGTTTCCTAATTAGTTCCGTTTACAATAACACAATATGGAGAAATATAGTATCACATCTGTAAGCAACAATAAACTTCAGTATGAAACCTCTAAAAAAACAGTCTTTGAGGAGAATTATTGTAAAATCTCATTTGACAAAGGACAACGGCTCTTGAGAAAAACACTAGCAAATCACTTTAAACCTAAATATTGGAACTTGATAACGGATATAGGTTTCTATTTTTGCCCCGCAAAGGATTGTCCGGTTAATTATTTCAACAATGAACATGATGTGTATTTAGGAAAAGAAGATGTACTTACGACAGTAATGCATAAAATGGAGATTGGGGGCGTAAACAGACCCGCATGTTATTGTAAAAATGTTTTAGAATCTACTGTTTTAGATGAACTTTTAGTCAAGAAATGCTGCGAATCATTAATCGACATACAAAATTTTACAGAAGCAAACACAGGTAAAGATTGTTCCATCACTAATCCTACGGGAAGATGTTGTGGGAAACAAATTAGGGAGATATTGAAATGGACACAAGATAAACGGATGGAAATCGAACCTCCCTTAATGGAAGAAGCAATGTCTTGCTGTAATAAAATTGAAGATGTTACAAATTATTCATATCCTGATTAATTAATCAATATTTATTTTAACGAAATTTTCGAATAGGTTTCTAAGAATTCATTTTTGCATGACTCACAACAAAACCCCATTATTTGCGACCCAATTGATGTGATAATTCCTCTACCATCAAGACTTTCCTGACATAATGGACAATAAATTGATGAAACATTTTCTGCAACTAAATCAGTATCACAATCACCATAATCTTTCGATATTATTGGTTTAATCTCATAATTATCTATATTGTAAATATCTAGTATTGAAATTAAGTTATTAAGATTTGCAGAAGTGATGTTTTTTGTAATCACGACTAAATTTTGATGTGATGCTATTTTGATGATTGAATCAATGTACATCGTTTTTCTCAGTTCATCGATAAATGTATCACAATCTTTACCCACTCTTGATTCAATTAGAAATGAAGTATAGTTAGGTGCTAACTTTTCATCATCAATATTTATTGTAAAGTTCCTAATAACACCTTCACCGACTAGTCTATTCAGCCTATATGTAACTGCGGGGACCGATAAAGATAACTCCCCACCAATTTTAGTCAAAGACATTCTTGCGTCATTTTTTAAGATATATAATAATTTTAAATCGGTGCCATCCATAAATCAAATCCTCTCAATTCATTTGGTAAATACCTGACCGGCCAATCGATTTTTGTAAGATTAAAATTCCAGTTTTCAATTTATACTTTTCATTATTAAATTCAATATCATACTCTTTGATAGATTCCCAATGTGAGATTTTGAAACCATGTTCTATCGCCATGGTTTCCACATTTTCAACAAATTCAGCTCCAGAAATTCCACCACACTGAAAAGATTCATCATCTCTCAACTCAGTCGGAAACTCTTCCAAAGCAAATTCATCTGCAATTATAAGTAATCCATGTAATTTTAATTTTTCATATGCACCTAGAAGAAATACAGACTTATCATTTAACAAATTTAGAACATTATTTACGTAGATTACATCCTGAGATTCTTTTTCTAAAGGAGAAAGATCAAAACTTTCAATAAATTTTACATTATTGATTCCTTGTAGTTTAGCTTGTTCAGTTGCAAATTTAACCATCTCTGGAGTTACATCAATTCCTGTGACTATTCCTGGATTTACAATCTCTGCCGTAAGTATTGCATCATGACCCGTTCCACATCCAAAATCAGTAATAAGCATGCCTTGCTCAAGAAATGAATTAATTCTTTCATTGAGGTTGTAAACTGAGGCAAAACTTGCAACACCATCAGATTCTGATAATCGATCTACATCAGTTGTTTTACAAACACAATTATCACTGCAAGCGACTTCAATCCCCTCCAAGGCTCTTTCAAGTGCTATTTTGTATTGTTTTTTTACCAGCTCTAAATCATCTGGTTTCTCAAATAATGTTTCAAATGTATCCAAATCTGTTTCCTCAACCTCACGGATCGCTATCTGACAATCTGAACAACATCCTTCAAATTCATTCAATTCAAATTTGATTTGATTTGCCCAAAGTGAAGACGTGATAATGGTATCACCACTTGATTCTGAAATCTCCACAAATTTTGTTTCATCAAGTTGAGAAGTTGTTTTTTTCACAGCTGTAACACACCCTGGGCAGGTTACGCCATCAAATTTCAATAAATATCTTTGAAGTTTATTCTTTGTTATATTAATTTCTGACATATTTACCTACCTCCTAATTAAAAGTAATTTCACAAGTTGGTGCTTTTGAGCTGAAAGTATCAATACATTTACTAGTACATTCATAAAGCCTTTCCAAGCGTTGTCGAAGTATACTTTGTACTACAACCGGGTCTTTTGCGGTATAAGCGAATTCATAACCTCTTGGTGCTTTGTTTTTCTTTTTCTTGATACAAATACCATGGGAAACTAGATTTTGTAATGCAACATGAACAGTACTTTGTTTTCTGTTTGTTTCTTTACATAATTGAACAACGGTTCTCTCTCCATTTTGAATTAAGTGAAAGTATAGAAGGCTCTCGAGAGGGCTGAAATCCAGCATTATTTCTAAAATATCAGTACAATTACTATCTTGATTCAGTAACTGATTTATGACACTCATAATTCTTGTTTATATTTGACATTTAAAATCTATTGGTTATAGTATAACTACCAATAACTAAAATTATGAAGTAAGGAGGATCTGTTATGTTAAAATATATTGGTTGTCAGTAAACTTTTGATAATTATCAAATCTCTTTTATAAAACAAATTAGCGATAAAACCATTAGTCAGTCAAATGGATCAATCATGATTTTACTAAACAACCTTTCCAAGCATTTAGATACCATCTTATTTATTATACTCATCAATGATACATCATCTTTCTCAATTATGACAGCAAAATGAGAGTGGCTAAATTGATTTCTCGCTAACCAAAAAATTGCTAATACCTCCTAGTATAATTTGGCTAAGTACATAATCTCTAAAATGGGATGGATCGCATTTTTCGCATGGAATCAGAGATTTTGCAATCGCATTAATTTCGACACGATAATCCTTTAAAATTCCATTAAATAAATTTTCAAGCTTTGGTTTTAATTTTGTACTTATAGCTTGAACCTCGTTCATTTTAAGGTCAGAAATTACATGATCTAGGATTTGACTATTGCTTTGATAATATTTTAGTACCCCACCTCGACTTTCTTTTAAACCGGTTAAATTTACAAATCCAGATTTTTTTAGTACATCAACATGATGTCTGATGGTATTTGTAGATTTAACAATACCTTGATCTTCTAATTTCTTTTCAAGATCACCTATCGACAAAGGGTTTTCACTTAATAATTGTAATATTGTCAAACGAGTTTCATCGCTTAATACCTTTAATTTTGATTTATTCAATGGTATAAGTTGCCGAAATTCAGTTGTTGGGCTTACTCTAACCATGTCTGTCAAATTGTAACCTCTTGCAATCTTCTATACTTAATTGGATAGCGATCTTGATATAAATTGTTTTGGATTATTCCAACCACAATTATTGTAATTCCATTATTATTTTATATATAACATATTAATCCTAATACTACTATTTATATTGGAGTAGTAATAGTGCTGTTTATCATACAACTCATAGGGTGTGTCATCATGGCCCAAAAAATGAACGAAAAGCATATTATAAAAATTGGTGGAATGCAATGTTCTTTTTGCGTGCAAAGCATTACTAAAGCCTACACACGGATGGATGGGGTATCAGATGTTTCTGTCAACCTCTCCCATGAGGAAGCATTGGTTGAATACAATCCCGATAAAACTTCTGTAACGAAACTAAATGATACAATGGTAAGTTTAGGATATACTGTAAGAGATTCCAATAAGGTTAGGACATTTGAAGAAGAGCAAGAGGAATTGAAGCATGCTAAAATTGAATTATTTAAAGCTGCAGCCGTTACTTCTGTCGCATTTATTTTTATGGTCTTAAATTGGACCGGAAATGGCCAACCCTGGTTCGAGTGGATTATGCTATCTTTGACCCTAGGTATGATCTTTGTTGTGGGAAAACCCATACTAAAAATGGCTACTGGATCTCTACGACGTGGTATTTTAAACCAACATGTACTAATGGAATTTGGAGCCTTTGGAGGTTTAATAGGAGGTTTAATTGGATTTTATGTCCAGCCGTGGCCTATGGCTGATTTTATGGGTGCAGCGATTTTCATTACTGCCTATCATATCCTTTCAGGATATGTTTCACTTCATGTTAGAACTAAAAGCTCAAGAGCAATCATGAATTTAATGGAGTTACAACCACCCGAAGCCCGCGTGGTCAGAGATGGAAAAGAGAAACAAATTCCCATCGAAGAAGTTAAGATAGGAGATCGTGTCAGGGTAAGACCTGGAGAAAACATTCCAGTGGATGGAAAAATTATTGATGGAAATTCATCTGTTGATCAGAGTTTAGTTACTGGAGAATCAATTCCAGCCATCAAGAATGTCGGTGATGAAGTGATCGGTGGTTCAATCAATCAATTTGGAACCTTAGTTATACAGGTCACAAAAATAGGAGATGAAAGTTTTCTTCAACAAGTAGCAAAATCAATCCAAGAAGCACGTGCATTAAAACCAGGAATTCTTGCAGCAGTGGATCGTGTACTCAAATATTTTGTACCAGCAGTGCTTTGGGCTGCAGCAATTGCATTTCTTATATGGACATTTGGTGCATGGCTTGTGGTTGGAGAACCCAACTTTAGTCGAGCAATCTTTGCTACACTTGCAGTCTTGGTATTGGGTTACCCTTGTGCTTTAGGAATGGCTACACCATTGGCTATGATACGTGGCGGAGGGCTTGCTGCTCAAAAAGGAATATTGATGAGATCTGGAGAAGCATTTCAAGTTTTTAAAGATGTATCAATCATTGCTTTAGATAAAACTGGTACTATAACGGAAGGAAAACCATCTGTGGTAGATATTATTCCCACAAATGGAACTGATAAATCAACATTAATGACGATCGCTGCAGCTGCAGAAAGAAGTTCTGAACATCCATTAGCTCTAGCTATTGTTAAATACGCTGAGTTGCAAAATTATGATTTTGATGATGTTGTTTTGGAAGATTTTCAAGCCATTTCTGGATCTGGAATTAGAGTATTGGTAAAACAAGCAGAAATTGTGCTTGGAAGCCCTAGATTTTTGAAAGACGAGATGGTTGATTTACTATCAATGAGTGATCAAATAGCGGAAATGGAAAGCAAGGGGTGGACCGTAATTGGTGTTGCAGAAAATAAAAAATTATTAGGGTTAATATCTATTTCAGATACGATCAAGGCTGATGCAAAATATGCTATTAGCGAGATGAAAGCGATTGGACTTGAACCAATTTTGATCACAGGTGATAGTAAACGTGTAGCTAATTATATTGCTTCACAAGTAGGAATTTCAAAAATTGTTGCTGAAGTATTACCCCAAGAAAAAGCAGAAAAAATTCGTGAATTGCAAAAGAATAAGACTAGAGTAGCCATGGTTGGCGATGGTATAAATGATGCACCTGCATTAATGCAAGCCGATGTTGGGATAGCTTTTAATTCAGGGACTGATATAGCAATTGAATCGGCTGATGTAGTTCTGGTCAACAATAATTTGATGGGAGTCGTCAATGCTTACCATATTGGAAAATCGAGTTTTTCAAAAACTAAACAGAATGTATTACTCGCCTTTACTTTCAATGGAGTTGGAGTACCTTTGGCCATGACCGGATTAGTTCATCCAGTATTTGCCATGATAGCGATGGCTGCGAGTGTGACAGCAGTGTTGTTAAATTCCTATGGCGGGAGACTAATTCCTTCAAAAACCGAAGAAGTTTCTAGCCAATCATTTGAGGAAGCATTATCCACTGAATTGAAAACACATCAAATAAGTTACAGGATTCCAACAATACATTGTCAAGGATGTATATCAGGCTTAAAGGAAACCTTGGAGGAACTTCCAGGAATAGTTTCAGTTGATGGTGATGCGGATTCAAAAACCTTAATTATGGATTTTGTAAATGAGGAAGCTAACTTTAAGAAAGTGAAGAAGGTAATCCAAAATGCGGGGCATAAAATAGAACAGGAAGTTACGCTATGACCAATAGAATAAAGATGAATATATCTGGGATGTGCTGCAAAAGTTGTTCCAATACTATTGAGTTGCATATTTCCAAATTTGATTTTATTTCCAAAATCAAGATTGATCCAAAGAGTGGTATAGCTGAATTTGACATTGTTGGATCTATTAAAGAAAATGAAACTGCATTAATTATAGCTATAACAGATCTTGGTTACAAGGTTGAATAGGATTGTAAATCAAATCGATATCTCTAATTAGTTAAGCATCTAAAAAATAAATTCATTCTACATTTTTTTGAAAATGAGAACATTTTATTCTAAGTTTTTCTTAAATCGAACAGCTGCTTTATTCCACACATAATCAGAAGTAAGTCTCAACTCATCCGGGTCCAGTTGTGTTATCCAGCGTCTCTCAATCACATTTCTGGAATTAATCATAGGGACAACGCGTCTCACATCAAGAGCTGTTGCCCAATCAATTACTCTTTTGTATCCAGTATCAGGAATAATTCTCTGCAGAAAAATCTTTCGAGCCAGACGATCCATCCAGATCCTCTTTTTCATATCCCATGATCCCCAAGATTTGTGAGTATTTTCAAAAAGTTTCGGAATGACTAATTCTCTTTTCTCATTGAATCCAAATTATTTTCATATCATTTTCAGTTATTTATAAAATGATATTTTCAAAAAGTTTCGGAATAGCATATGATTTTTCATAATGTTTAGGATTGATATATATACAGATATTGCTTATTTCAAAACATTTCAGATATAAGGAGTCAATATTCACATAAACCATTAAAGGTTAAATAAGATTTATTAAAATGATAATCATTTGTATCTGTGGATGGATGAGATTTATAAGATAATAATTCAAAATAATAATGATAATGAAATTAATCTTATAATAAAATCAGATGAAACTATCATATATTCCGAATCAATCTCAGACTTTGATTTTACATTAGAAAAGAAGGAGAAAGATGAATTAAAGTGGTATTTGGAAGATTATCGTGAATTTCCATACGGTGCAGAACAAGATCGAGCGGTTAGATCAGAAAATATCATGAAAGAAATAGGTGGGAGATTGTTTATCGGTATATTTTTTAATTTTTTCAATAAACATTCTAGTGATCTCTATTCTGATTTATTTGAAAAAGGTCTTAAGAATACATCTATAATTATTGAGTCAGATAATCCATTTTTCTTGAATATACCTTGGGAACTTATTCATGAGACTAAACTAGTTAATGAGTATTTATCCCCCATCTGTTATGGATTATTTCGTAAAGGGAGTGGTGAATATGGTACTTTTGATAATAATGATGTGAATGAAAGTTTAAAATGTTATTGGTTATTTCACGCCCTAAAGCAAAAGATGTCCCATTCAGATATATTGCAGATGCACTAACCGATTTGATCAATGATTTTAATATAAAAATTGAAATTGAACTACTGAGACCTCCAACATTTGAAACCTTTTCAAAAAAAATTATGAAAAATGAGTTTGATATAGTTCACTTTGATGGACATGGTTCTTTTGATCAAAATGAAGAAATGGGATATCTCATATTTGAAGATAATAATCATAATCCTCATTTTGTAAGTGGAATAGATTTAAGACAGTTATTGGAAAAATCAAAAATTGATTTCTTCTTCCTAAATGCTTGTGAATCTGCTATCGAAGGAGAAATGCCATTTTCGTCCATTGCAACAAGTATTATTTCTAGTGGTGTGAGAGGAGTAATAGCAATGTCATACTCAGTTTATTCTGATACCGCAAAAATGTTTTTGAAAGAATTTTTTGATAAAATACAAAAGAACAAAAATTTGATAGAGGCTGTTACATTTGGCCGAAAAATACTTTTTGAAAATAAAATCAAAAATTCCCCAATAGGTGAAATTAATCTGAGTGATTGGATGATACCAACGTTGTATGTACAGAGTGGGGGATACATGCCTTTCTTTGATCAAATTAAGACAGGAATTGTCCATAAAAAAATAGATGAATTCATCTTGCAACCGAACTTAAATGAAATTAAGAGACTTTCCAATCAATTCAAGGGGAGGCATTCTGAATTTTTAGAACTTGAACGTTTGTTTTACGAAAAGGACAGCAATATATTCCAAATTACTGGGATATCTGGATCTGGAAAAAGTGCTTTGGCTCTAGAATTCACAAATTGGTATTATAGAACAAATGGATGTCCTGGAGGTATGTTTATCACACATTTCGAGGAATTCACGACTATTCGAAATATTATATTAGGCTTCATAGAAATAGAGTCAGATATTACAACGTTCTCTGAAAATGAACAAATAGACTATATTATAAAATACCTTAATCGATATGCATGTATCATTATTTGGGATAATTTTCAAAAGTTATTAGATAATCGCGACAAAGATCAATTCTCAACCCTTTTATCTTTCGCCAAACGGATAAAAAACACGAAATCGCGTTTAATTATCACGTCAAAATTCAATATCAATGAATTATTTGATATTGACGCGCATGAATTCAAAATAAACAAGTTATCAGAAAATACAAGTAGATTGGTAGCCAATGAAATACTAAAATTAAGAGAAATAACATTAAAAGAAGACCAATCAATAGAATATAATGAACTCATTAAGAATTTAAATGGTCACCCAAGATCTTTGGAATTAATTATCCCTTTAGTTGAGGAATTCAAAATAACGGATTTAATAAATCAAATTAATTTGATAAAACCAAAAAATAATCTTTTAAATCAAATTCATGAACTCCCATATTCAAAATTATCAAGAACTAATCAAGAAAGGATGTGGATATTTTCACAATTTATTCAAGATGTAAATATACAGAGAATACTTGATTATTTTGAATTTTTAACAGAAGATGGAAGGTATAGATTCATATATTCCGCAAATTTTGAAAACACTTCGTGGAATCAATTTCTAGAGATTTCTAATAGGAAGGGTTTCATCTCTGTAAGTGATAATTCTATAATCATACATCCAATGCTTCCCGCTTATCTTTCGTCTAAAATACCAACAAAAACTCAAGAATCCTTGAAGAACTCCTTTACCGATTTTTATGCATCATTTTGTTATAGCAACTATCAGAATATTGTTGAAGGAAATTTTCAAATCATTATTAATTCTTTAAAAGATATACATAATATCCAAAAGGCATTACAAATTTCCCTTTTTACTAATAATTGGAAATCATTAAGTAAAATAATTCAGTTTGTAAACATGCTTTACCGTAAAACAAGTCGTTATGATACACAGTTAAATTTTCTTGAAAAATATGTTAACATTTTAGATTTCGACATAGATAATCCTCCATCAGATAACTACGACAAATTCAGTGTTTGGATATTCTTGTTTGGTAATCTTTCTAATATAAAGTTAAATCAAGGATTAAGAGCTGAAGCTTATTTATTATTAAAAAAAATTGAATATGCATTAAAAAAAGTTAAATCAGACCCTGAAATGAATGATATTTGGTTATTAGAAACAATTGCAACCAATTATCATAATTTTGGGAGATATCATGAGGAAAGTCGGAATTTTCATAAGGCAAAAATTGCGTACAATGAAGCATTAGCAATAAGAAAAAAGTTGATGAACAATATTGGAGTGGCTAAACTTTACCACCAATTTGGAAGAATAGAGGAAGAATTATTCAACTTGGAAGAAGCTTATAAGTTTTACAAAAAAGCAATAAAAAAATTTGAGGAAGAAGATGCAGAAATAGAAAAAATTGATACTCTCAATCAAATAGCGATGATATATCATAAAGAAAAAAAATTCCAGAATGCCGTTGAATGGGTTAACAAATCCATTGAAATTAGCAACAAGTTTCAATTATACGAAAAAATAGGAATAAGCCTTAATC
>MDVR01000097.1 GCA_001940725.1 Candidatus Heimdallarchaeota archaeon LC_2
AGTGCAGAAGGAAGTTGCATTATAAAAGTTGCATAAAATAACTTTCTAAGTCCTATATTCATTAACGTATCCTCACGAAAGCGATTGATCGCAATAAATTCTAAACAAACTGTGGGGTAATAATATCATCACTGTTTATTATATCTGTAATAATGATTTGCTGATCACGATAAAAACAATAGGGGCATTTTGAAGTATCAAATGATTCAATAGGACCATCGTATATTTTAGCAACATCTTTCCAGTGACCAACTCTCCAATCTGGGTGAAAGTATCCATGGAATAAAGATAATGTAGAACATTGATAAACATACCCATCAGCATTAATAAATGGCTTCATGTATTTTTGCCAGCATTGAGGGGGTGTATCAGTATCCTTTGATTGTGAAAAACTAGTAGATGGAAACTTTGTTAGAATTTTAGGTAATTCAGTTTTTGCCCATTTTACTTGATCTTGACTGTAACAATTGGGAACAACTCGTAAATATTTTAATCCCAAATGATCCACAACTTTTGAAGCTCTTTGTAGTTGATCTAACATTGTTTCAATATAATCGGGCATGAGTCCAAGTTCAATAATCCCATCACCTTTAAAGACATCTTGTGTTGGCAGATTACCTTGACTGACAACGATACTTGATCCAGTCATTTCGGGAAATCTACTTGGATCTAAATCAAAATAAGAATCATCTTTATCAAATTCAATTCCTGCAAGAGAGATCCGCATCCAATCTAATGTTTTTAATGCATCTTCATCAATTTTATTTAATCTTAATCCATTAGTGATCATACCAATTCCAAGTTCCTGTTCTTTGATATAAAATATCAATTCTTCAAGATCAGGATAAACAGTTGGATCTCCACCACCAGTAATTTCTACTGATTTCAATCCTAATTTTTTATAAATATTAACAATTTCTTTTGCTTCATTAATTGGAATCTCTTGTAGAGTGTTTTGGTCTTTTCTGTATTTAGTACTACAAAAACTACAGTCAAGATTACATCTATTTGTTGGTGCTAGATGAATAGTTATTGGTCGTATTTTTTTCTCATCCCAAATTTCATTCAACCGATCCCTGTGATGAAATAGTCTAGCATTTGTTGATGCTATTTGGTTCATCATCTTCTCTGGGTTTTCATAATCAAGTTCGTTTGGTTGTAATTCTTTTGTTTTAGTTGCCATTGTAATGCCTCATGTGTTTTTATGATAAACTCGTGCTAGTACACCTTCGCTATCAAATATACCTGGATTCTCATCAAATATATGTATTTGATTATAATTGTGGTCAGTGAATACTTTTTCCCACCATTCTTTAGTATGACATTGAACGTGAGTAGTATCATTTCTTGATATTTCAAAAACATATGGTTCACCCTCAATTGCACTAACTGGAATCCTAACAACTAGTAACGGTATTTGAGAAATTTCTAAGAACTTATTGATTTCTGCAACTGATGGAACGTGTTCCAGAACATCAAGAAAGAGAACTGCATTGAAATCTTGTGTTAATAAATTCACATTGAAATATTCCAATTCTTCTTTCAATCCATAATGTTCTTGTCCATAGGATATAGCCCAATAAGAAACATCAGTGCCTTTGATGTCGGTTACACCGCCTTTTTTTAATTCTTTAATTAAGCCCCCCGTTGCACAACCAAAATCTAATACTCGCATACCATTATCTAGTGCGAGTGTGCGAATCAATGCATCTGCAAGAATAGAAAACTTTCTTTCCCTATAATCCTCATAATTGGATATTTTTGAGTTGATAAAATATCCTTCCTCAAATGTCATATGATTTTGAATATTTTTACTTTAATATAAAACTGGGGTTTACCCGAATATGTGTTCAGCAAATAATAATGTGTGAATTACCATGACCTGAAGGACGTGGCTTCTTGCTTCAGCAAAAAATCTTACCACTCGTAATCTCAGTAAATCATTATATTTATATTAAATAAACTAAATAAAGGCGTACTCATGAAAAAGAATAAATTATTAAATTTTGGAAATCGTCAATTTGTACGTTATGGTTGGGGCTATCAAAAATTCATTGCAGTTATTGGAATGATCAATACAACAGCATATATTGTCACTGCATTAGCTGTTTCTAATTTAGTTGAATTTACGTGGGAATTAATAATAATTTTATTTATAGGATCGTTTGTGACAATGATATTGCTAATTTTTATGTTAAGCAAAGCAGGTGTACTTCAAAATGAAACGATACAGACGTTTAATGAGAGACAAAGTAAATTATGGAAAAAACAAATAACATTCCAATCTGCTTTAACTGCACAATTTATAAAAATGGATGAAGATAAACTCGATGAATACGTAGATGAATTATACCAAGATCTGTTTCGCTAATAATTTATTTCTTTTTACTTCTTTTTCTACTTTGTGTTCCTGCGGCAAAGAAACCAGTTGCATAAGCAAGAAGTAGGAATAATGCATAGAAAACTAAGCCCCACTGGAGATTTCCATTTGGAGTTTCACCATAGACCAACCAGTTACCTATTACAATAGTTGAGCCTGCACCCACTACCAATATTACCCCAAGTAAAAGATAAACTATAGAAAAAGCACCTACACCTAGTGATACTTTTCCAACAGTTTTTGCTCTGGGATTGTTGTTGTACATTAAAACAGCCGCAATAATAGTAATAAAAAATGCGAGTCCTATAATGTATATATTTTCCATAATATATGTATTCAGATCTGTTGCCATCGACATTAACTGTAATTTAGATTATAATAATTTATAGTTTATTCTTTATTTAGATTTTATTTATTATTTCCTGCCCCAAAATGGATTACTTTTGTGCCAGCCTTTTTTAATTGCAATAAGTGTAAATATAAATGCCCAGAACACATAAAATGTAATAATCATAACGGTATCATTGCTTGAGAACGGATGTATACCTGCATTAAAAAATCTTTCTGCCTGAAGTCCAACTTTATCAATTCCACCGCCAATTAAATTATCCATAATGTTGACCTCTGACGTGTGAACAAAACGATCGCCCGCTGTAGTAATAATAATGCCTATTTTCACACAAAGATAAGTTCCAAGAAAGAAATCATCATAATAGATGTCACTATCATCCCAGTAAAGATCAGTACTGGAAACTATTGCAAGTGTATCTACTAGATTTAATTTAACAGTAAAGGATTCACCATCAGTAGATTCAACTCCAAGATCAATTAATCGTGGACTTCTTTCTGATAGCTTACTCGGATCTACTTGTGCAACATCACAATCACCATCTGATGAATATGCTACTGCATGGTAAATTTCATAGGAAATAAAGTCATCTGAATTAAATTCATAGACCAACTCCTTATCTTTGTCAAATGTTGTTGCATCTCTTGATATTGATTCATCTCTTGGACCATTCGCAAGAGGACTTGCACCAACTGTAACAGAAGATAACAAGAACAAGAGTAATATAGGAAATAATAATTTAAATGACTTCATATAGTTTTTATTTTCATTTACTAATTTTATAGTTTCTCCTTTATTTTAATTTTAAAGTATGGCAAACAAAATAGATGTCACAGCTAGAAAGAAACCAGTAAGAGCCATTAGAACTAAAACGATAAACAGTGCTTTTTCAGACCGAGTAAAATTAGAATTCAAACCTGCACAATCTTCAAGGTATTGATCTTCATACATAATTTATTCCAACTTAATTTATAATTATATTATGGTTTTCGTGTCAATGCTACTTAATAGCTCGAATGATTCTGCCCACTTTACATTTGCCATAACCCCTCTAATTTTAGCTAACCCACGAAAGAATAAATCAGCTTCCTTAATATAAGCTTTTCTCGACTGTGTTTCATAACAGGCAATCGCTTTTAATTTTAGATCGATATGTCTTGGTTGAAGTTCAATGAAATGATCGTGATGTGGTTTGCGGTTATTCCATGGTATCTCGTATGCCAACACGTTAATATGTTTAAACATTCTTTTTGCCTCTTTGGCAACAACTTCATGGTCTTGATGAAGATCGTTAATACTTGGACACAATACAAGATGAGGATTGAATTCTTTCTTTATACCAAGCATGGTATCTAATATTTCCTGTCGATTGTATGAAAATGTTCTCACTTCAAAAGGACCTGAACCAACTCGCTCAACACCAAGGACTCTCATTGCTTTTAATAATTCTTTTACTAATGTCCCAGGTTCAAATCCCAACTCAACAACTGATTTATCAGCAGATGAAAATGCATAATAATAAACATCATGACCTTCCTCAACTAATCGTGCAATAGTTCCCCCTGCACCTAATTCCCCATCATCTGTATGTGGGGCTAATACTAATACTCTCATGTTAATAAATGCCTTTGAACTTTACCCAGTAGGCTTACTTCTCCCTTGTCGAGTTCTGTTCCTAAATTTGTTGATCCGGCTCTTAATAATCCAAGCATTGCCTCAGACCTACCCATAATACCTAATTTAATATTTATAGTAAATGCTTTAACAAAATGATAAAAACATCTCATTAATTGCTTGTTGTGACGTTCATTATCAATATTAGGAATTGGGAATTCTTTAACAAATTCAGCCCCATCTTCAAATATTGCAGATAGTCTATAACCACGCATAGCATCAACTCTTGTCATAGTCCATGAACATTCTTTCAATCCAATTTCTTCAAGCATATCAATAATATCTTCTTGTGATTCATGGACTGGCACATTTGTATCTTTGTAGGGAATATCATCCATAGGAGAAAGATTGTTTATCTTATGACATTTTGTGCATTTGCAGGTTTTTGTATATACTTGTTTCCTTGGTAAACGAGAACCGCATTTCACACAGATGAGTCGTAATCCCTTTGCATCTAGTGTTTCTGATTTCATTTTTTCTCACTTCTTTCAATTAAATTTATTTTCTTAAATGAAAGATAATATAAAATTCGCTTCCACTGATATGATCTTACATATTTTCTTATTACTTTTGGGTATCTCTCCTTGCGTGTAATCATTGCTGAAAAATAGCCCCTTAATAATCCTAATGCAAATCCTATCTTTCGTTTTAAAATTAGCTTTCCTGCTCTACCAAATACATAGGGCAATGTAAATCCAATTTCATACGAACCACGACCATAATTTCTCCATTTAATTAATTGATATGGTTCTCGTAGAGAAGTGTATGAAGCAGTATCAATTGCGAATGTTTTATATCCAATTGTTTGTGCTAGATAGAGTGGATAGGATTCCCATGCATAAAATCTAGGCAATTCAAATTCTAGTAATCTCATAATTTTCTGAGAATAGAATCTCCCCGAACCACGAACTGAACGTGGTGCTGATTTTACCCCTTCTTGCATTTGACCACCGCAAATTACAACCTCTCCATTATTTTCCATCACATCAAATACTTGACGTAAATAATCCTCATGATAGATTGTATCTGCTCCAGATACCATTATGTATTTGGCATCGGGATAGTTCAATTGTATATTTTTCAGACCTGCATTATGTGTATCTGCTAATTCGGGCAAACCTAGGGCTGAATATCCACGATCAGGAAGCGTCACAACATAATCAGCTAAATGTTTGGCTATTTTTCCAGTGTGATCAGTAGAGCCATCATTCACCACAATAATTCCTATACTTAATTTTGAAACGTGAGCATTCCTTCTTAGGCTAGCAATAGTTTTTGTTAAACGATCCTCATTTTCTTCGTTCCTTGCTGGAATATAAATAGCAATATCAATTGGAATTTCGGGGAGTGCTGTTTGATGAAGACGTAAATCAGTCATACTAGAAGGTATTTTATTTAATATATTACGATTGATTTCTTCTTCTGTATCTTCTAACACACGTTAATAATTTCATTGTTATTTATTAATTTACAGTATTACGGAATAAATAATTTACATTGGATTTAATTAAAAGTAATATGATACCAAAGTATTCGAATCTATTTGTGTCTGAACTATTCAAATTTCATAACCTCCGAATAATTCATTAAAGCCATTAATATCGCCTTGTGCTAGTGTTTTCTGAAAAGTACCTTGATAACTTGGACTCATTGTTAGTGAATACATTAACGTGTGATCTAATCCCAATACATGACCAATTTCATGCAATGCAATAGAAAGAATATCAACTGTTTTGTTTGATAAAATTGAATCCCATATATTGCAAGAAAATTCGAGATCCTCAAATTGATAATCTAAATTAAAAACTATTGTTGCATTATAAAAATAATCGAAATCACCATTGTTCGAGCGGTTACGATAGATGTCAGCGTAACCGATTGGATTATCAAGGTCATAAAACAAACGATCCTCTGGTGAAATTTTTCTATGTTCAAAGAACAAAGTAAAATCTGTATTATTTCTTTCAAATAGATTTATTGAAATTAAATTATCCCATATTTCTAAAGCAATCACGGTTTGATCTTTAATCATTTGAGGAACGCTTGAATTAAATGAATATGTGATTGGCAAGGTTCTGTGTTCAAAATCAAATAGTGTATATCCAGATCCGTTTTCACAGTCTTTCGATGAATCAATATTAAATAATAAACCAGGAATAAAAAGAAAAATAAGAAGAAAATGGAATAATATTATTCCAACAAATATTTTATTTCTTAACATCGTTACCACTCTGGTTATTCGATCATCTCCTTTGTTGCTTCAATAATCCCATTAACATAGGGTTTACAAATCTTACATTCTTGAGCATTTTTTATTTTGCAAGATTTATAATGTTCTTCAACTTTTTCTTTTTCAAACATCATTTATCATTATCTTCTGTTTTTCAGTTACACACCGATTATTTATTAATTTACAGTATTACGGAATAAAGAATTTACATTGGATTAAATTAAAAGTAATATGATACCAAAGTATTCGATTCTATCAGAAGAACAAATCATCCCCTAAATCTGGATCGGGATACCCAACTTCTCCATCTCGCCAACATTTCTCAGAACAATATTGAAGGTATTTTCCGTCTTCTTTTGGAGTGAATTTACCACAAAAGCAATGTGGGCGTATAACCTTAGTAATCTGAAATCACTCTCCTATTTCCAATTCTTGTAATTAGTCTTCTGGCTTTAACAAGTGCAGGATAACTATATCCGCCATCGGGATTGACATACTCAGAAACATCCTCAAGATAAATCTTGAGTTTCTCAATATCATTATCAGAAATCGGTCGTATAGCCTTAGAACTACTCAATTTCGTGGACACCTACAAACCATTAAATCACAGTCATGCACCTTACACAAGTCACTTCTAGGACAAGTGCCTTTAGTACTTCCCTTGGTTCTAACTTTGCAATTATCCATTAGATGTATTCCTCTGTATTCCAACATAAACAGTTTCTACAAAATGAATCCCCATCAAATTTAAGGTTTAATAATTGATGAATGACTGAATCAAAATTTTCGCCACATTTCCAAGAATCACATGAAAGATACCCACACTCAGAACATTTTAAGACTGTTTTTCCACAATCTTCCCAATTACAATTTCCATTGCAGAGATATTCTCCTTTATTATTCGGTGGGTGTGGACCACGTAAGTTAATTATCGAATAATCGATGAGTTGTTCTGGACACCAAGCACATTGAAATATTGGGTTTGAAAATTCTTCTAATTCATTTTCATCTAATGAAATGGTTAGAAACCATGTTAATCCGCCTTCGGTATCTAGTGCTTCAATTGTTACTCCGTAGGGTAAAAATTTACAAGAATGTTTTTTGGGAGCGTTCATCATAGTTAACTCATTTCTATATATAGTATTTCCTAACTGCAATTATCACACTTCTCCTCAAAACAGTCTTCACAATCATTACAGCATTGTTTTGATATATCCAAATTTAAACACTGATCATCACCACATATTTCACATTTTACTTTTTCGACTATACTCAATTTTCTATAATCTCCTTAAGTTTCGTTTCTAGATCTTCAGTAATATGAAATCGATTTCGTTGTTTCATATAATGCTTAACAAATAATACACAAATCAACCTGACTTTTTCATCTGTCGTAACTGCTTGACACGTCTCACATTTTTCATAATGATCATTATCTGAACGAGTTTCAGGATTACATATAATATCGGAAATCCGTAATTCTGTTTGCATTGATTCTTTTTCCATTTCTTCTAATACCTTTTTTCCAATAGGTTTCTCGGTACTCTGCAAGTCTTCAATCGCTTTTTCAGTATCTTCTTGAATGGTGTCTAGAGCCTGTTCAATACTCATTTTATCGGTACTCTGCAAGTCTTTTTGTTCAAAGCAGTTATCTTTGATACACATAATAATTCCATTTTTAATATTTTCGGGATCATTACAAATAGTACAAGGACAATATTCATGAACATGTCGTATAGTGCTTGTTATGAACCCTTTTTTGGGAGCGTTCATCATAGTTAACTCTGTTTAATCGATTGACCAATTGATTATTTATTAATTTACAGTACTACGGAATAAATAATTTATATTAGATTAAATTATAAATTCAGTTAAATCCATTAATTCAATTCCAACTATAAATTCACGTTGTACTTCACCATATAAAATATCACGATAATCTTTGAATTGTGCGGCAACTGAAAATGCCATAAAATACCCATTGTCGATTAACCAGAAATGTAATCTCTCAAAATATGTTAATTTGAATATTGAACCATAGTTAACTGAAAGGCGTATTGTATTTAACTGAGCAATACCATTGAAAACACTATCATCTTCTTTTGGTTTGCACACTGGGTAATCAAGATTAATAGTATCTCTCCATCGTTTTCTTTTTTCTGCATTTGTTTCATTAATATAATCTGTTTCCATATTCATCACTTCTCAAATTTAATGAGGTTTTCTTCAAGAATTGCGCTGCGTTTGTTCAACACTTCTACCAACTCATTTATATCCTCAATTGATGAAAGTGGATCTTCAAGTGCTTTAACCAATAAATTTTGCCCATTTATTAATTCTTCTTGCATACGATCTATATCTATTATATTATTAATAGCTAAATCTATCCCATCGGTCAGTGCATTCAAATATTCTTTGATTTTATTAGTCAAAAAATCACCTTAAAAATAATCATCTAAATTAGGTGTGTGTGAAAGTGGTTTTTGTGGTTCAATAAATGATTTAACAACTGGTTCTTGGTCTTTGTGAAATTTGCATGTTTTCTTATTTTTCCGTCTTCCATTCCCACATGATTCTCCTTGTTCATTGATACCAATGCATGATTCGTAACCAATCATCGAACGAGTTTTATTTTTTTGTGGTTTGGGAATTGATACAAGCCCCAGATATATTCGTAACTGCTTTTTGAATATATTTGATCCGCCCATGCTTGGATGCCTGATATATTTAACTTTGAAACCCATCTTAGTCAATTTATTTTGAGCTTGTTTTCCGATGGCGTAGATCTCATCGAATTTTTTATTTTTCATCAAATATTTTATTACTTTGTCACATGCCTCGTAATCTTTTCCGTTTGGAGTTCTATTAGA
This sequence comes from Candidatus Heimdallarchaeota archaeon LC_2, assembly GCA_001940725.1. The sequence continues at coordinate 9,504 of MDVR01000097.1, forward strand.
TAGTGGATAATTTTTTGATTTAAGATCTTCAGGATGGAATGGAATTATATTCCAAACCATTGGTTGATCTTCTATATTTTTTATTTCTTGAAGAACTTCCCAAACATGCAATGCACTAATTTCTTTGTTTTGTCCACCTTTGGTTGCTCTATTAAATTCAACCCCAAAAGTTTCATTTGCAATTTTAATATGTCTTTCATCAGTAAATGCTAATCCGGTACGTCTGCAACCAAGATGACCTGGTGCTTCACCTATTAACAATATTTTTGCTTTTCTTGTTTGTTCTAGATATTTTCTAAGATTATCAGTTCTGATTAAACTGGAATCAACAAGATCATTCACTGGGCAAGTATCAGTGTATGGATTAAATAAATTATCGCTTTTTACTAATTTTAATAATCGAATAAATTCAGTGATAACAAATGGATCATCAATAATACTTTTTGCTCCTTTGAGAAATGATTCCATCTCTGTAATCACTTCGGGATCACCATCAATTTCAACGTGAAACCCACTACCTGTGTCTTTATTATCATATTTGTATTCACGAATTCCCATTTAATTTTTCACTTCCCGATTTTGCCAATAAAATGGATCAATAGATTCAACATTCCATAAATCCCATAAATCTTGATTTAATTCCACAACCGTAAAATTACTCAAACCCGCAGAAAAACTGTAATTATCTATATTATAATATTCTGAAGGAACTGGTATTCGTTTACCTTCCACCACCAAATATATTAATGC
>MDVR01000098.1 GCA_001940725.1 Candidatus Heimdallarchaeota archaeon LC_2
TAAGCAGCAATCCCGGCATAATCTATGTTTAAAGTATTTTGAATATTGTCAGATGTTTCATTGTCACCACTATATCTCCAAATAATTGTCTCGTTCAGAATATTAAAATCAGTTAAAGTAAAATTATACCATTGCTCTGTGCTCCCAATCCTGGTACCTAGTGGATCTATCCAATCCATTGAACTATGATTCCACATTTGGATTTCAAAACTTTCTGAAGAATCAGAGCTTGAACCATTAATCGTTAAAAGGTAATTTTCTTTGTTTAAATCTACACTCTGAACCTTATGCTCCCATTCTAGTTGATAATTTGTATAAGTGAGTATAACCGCATCAATTTGCCAACTATCTTGAGTCGAATCTGAATTGGGTGAACCGTCCCTAAAACGAATAGTAAATGTATTAGTTGTCACAAAATTTGTAATGGATATGTTATTCCATTGACTCGCGTTTAGATCTGACACTAGATTAATCCAATTACTACCATTCCAATAATCAACTAGGATATTTTCTGAACTTAATGTACCAGTATAAATTCCCAATTTCTTTGCTGGTTCCAAAGGTACTGATAAGAATTGCAACTCTAAATCTAATTGATTTGTCATTTGTATTGGTGAGCTTGAAAATGTTGTTGTCCCAACTGTAGATCCATCATTCCCGTTAGGTCCATAATCTATAAAATCATTATTAAATTTGAAATAAGACTCAAGGCCTGTTTCATCTCCTGATAAGGTTGTGTTGTAATCATTTTGAATTTCTGTTATTGATCGATCAACGGAGAAATATCTTAATTCATCTCCAGAACCATTAATTGGGGTATTACCTTTATCTGCCATAAAAGTATTGAGAGTGGAAGTTTTATCTGAAACTTTGACTAACCAATCGCTTCGAGAATTATCAAGTGTAGGGGAGGTATTTTCATCTCCCACATAAAGATTTATTGTATTTGTTTGTTCATTCCATGTGATTGCTAGGAAATACCATGTCCCAGTCCCAAATAATGATATTGTCTTAATAGAATTATTTTCACCCCATTCAAATTCAAATTCACCACTACCTCTTTGTTCAATTCGAAATTCGGATGTTTGTCCCCAGATTCTATCACCTAGTGAATTGAATTTAAACCAAAAACTAATAGTTCCTTTTTCAGAACCCCAACTGGTAGACCCATCGCCAATAATGAAATATTCAGTCCCTGTGGTGCTCAATGACGTCATATCTGTAAATACTGGTTTGGGAGAATTGACAAATGCAATTGTTCCTTCCTGTGTCGCATCATCATTATTTGGTCCCAAATCATCGAAATTATTGTTGAATCTAAAATATGATTTCAAATTTGGTTCATTACCAGTAAGTATTCTATTATAATCAGATTGAATATCTTCTATATTCCTGTCAAAATCGTAATATCTAAGCTCATCCCCAGATCCATTCAATCGTGAACCCGCTGGCGATGAAAGGAATCGGTTATCTGTTATAGATACTGTGCTCAAAGTAGATGTCCAAGTCGTGGTTGATGCATCAATTGTGGGTTTGTTGTATTCATCTCCAACATAAAATTTCAAAGTGTTTGTGTTTTCATTCCAAGTGACTGCAATAAAATACCATTTATCGACAGATAATGAAGTTACTCCAAGCAATGAACCGCTAGCACCCCAATCGAGTTCAAAAGTACTTCCAAGATTATCAATTTCGAAGTTTCCGTCAAGGCCCCAGGGGCGACCACCAAATTCTCTAGCGTTTACCCAAAAACTAATCGTTCCCGTTGGGCTTCTCCAATCAGCGGTACCACCACCAATATGTATGTACCCAGCTCCATTACCTTGAAGTGCATAATCATTTACATTTTCAGTTATCGTGTCGTACACGGAATCTATATCTTGTTCAGATGCAAAATTTGAATGTGTCCCTAAGTCGTTAATTCCATCTAAATTAGAATAAATATTATCTACAGGGTCTTGAAATGTTCTAATTAAGCTAGTTGCTGGATCAGATTGATTAAGTGCAAACTCCGAACCTAGTGAGTAAAATGTACTTGGGCTATCCTGATTGTTAAATTCTGTTGCAATCCATTGTGCAGATCTTGCAGTATTAGAGATCCTTAATTCATCGATCCAACCACCAAATTTTCTTCCATCACTTCTCCTTCCAAAATTAAGATCACTCGTGGTTGCCAATATATTCCCCACTGCAGCATTGGAAGAAATTAAAACCCCATCAATATAGGAAAAGAATCTTGGATTTGATCCAAGCGATCCGTCATATACCATCACTAATTTTGTCCAAGTCGCTGAATTAATTGTTCCTGTATCATAACGGTAATGGGCTGTACCGGTTGTTACCCTATGATTCAAGAGTGTTGGATTGGATCCCCCATCTATTCCTAACATATACCTTTCTAAATTTGATGAAGGCGCTTTCTCAATAATGGCAGCATCCTCCAAAGATGGTAAACTTGGCAAATATATCCAAGCTTCCAGTGTAATTTGATTTCCAGTAATGTCTAAACTTGCACTATTTGGAACAATTATATAATCATTAGCATCGCTATAATCGAGTTCTAAACCATTACTCAGTTTCCCAGGTATCAGATCATCTGACGTTAGAGTACTTTGTGCGGTTCCATCATTACTATTTATTGTACTATCATAGATCGTTGCACCACTTGCGGGGTTGTCATTCAAATGCCAAACGCCAGCATAGTTACTATCCCAAACAGCAGTAGGATTTTGTTGGGACCCTAGCGCAGAATCCCCGTATTTCATTGTAATGGTAGTATTTACAGTACCTGATAAATCAGCTTGAACCCATACTATTAATTCAGCTTCAGTACCACTATAATTCGGATCATAACTAATGATTTCATGTGGCATTTGTGTTCCGGAGTTATCAAAAAAGGCAATATCATCTCCATCAGTTTGAGCGTGAGCTTTCAAATCTACATCAATAAATGTAAGAAAAACTGGGAAATTGCTTACATCACCTGAAACCTTAGTATTATCGATAGTAATTTGCTTATAAAATTCCCAAGGATCATTATAATAAAATTCATTTGTTAACGAGTGGAAAACACTAGGATTGTTTTGATTATTATATTCAGTTCCGATCCAATCAGTGGTCTTCACGATATTGCTTACTTTTACATCATCCAAAACACCATCAAATATTTCTCCTGTAAACACACGATTGTAACCAATATAAAACGGATTTGTATTTGTATTCAAAGTGCCTAAACCAAAATTATTTGTTCCTTGAAGGATACCATTAATATAGAAACTACCTATTGAAGTTCCACTGTCATATGAAAATGTAATATATTGCCATGTCCCAGTTATAGCATCATAAGGAGTATTCCATTCAACTGTACCAGATCCTCCGGTAAGTCCAATAAAATATTCTCCTGCATTGTCAATGACTAAATATAGATCTTCGTTAGCTTGGGCTACAGAACCAATTATTCCATCTGATTTTGACAAAATGGTTTGCCAAATATTAGTAACCTCAGGTTTGATCCACGCACTTACTGTTAAGGTGTTTGAAATTGTTAAGCTTGCACTATTAGTAATTGAAATATTTTGCCCAGCTGTATCAGAGAATTCAATTCCACTAGAAATTTTACCATCGTTTGTTACAATTGTCCCACTGCCAATGCCATCATTTGAATTAGAACTTGAATCAATTATACTTGTGGGAGGGTTTTCAGAAAGATGCCAAACACCCGCATAATCAGAATTCCATACTCCATCTGAATTCCCTTGATAATTCATTGTCGAATTCCCATATTTCATAGTCAATCTAGTGTCAATTGTACTTGATAAATCGGATTTTACCCATGCAACTAATTCAGCATGTGTTGAATTATAATTAGGGTTATATGTTTCTATTTCGTGAGGTAGTTGTGTTCCTGAGAGATCAAAGAATGCAATATCATCTCCATCTAATTGGGCATTTCTTTTTATATCTTTATCAACGATAGAAATAAGTACAGGGAAACCTGTTAAATCGGTTAGTACTTGATGATGATTTATATTAATGTATTTATAATTTGTCCAGTTTTCATTTATTTGGCTTATCCCTTTCCCTATATCTTTTTCAAAGATTGTTTCATCCGAAGCATCCAACACTTGTGCATCCAGATAACTGGTTGAAGCACTGGTACCTTTGTTTGAAACGGAATCCTGATCGGAATCACTATCAACATTGTTATCTACATAAGCAGTCTGTGCATTGGCTGGGCTTTGAGAAACTAGCACAAATATAAAAAATAAAGCTATAGCTATCACAGATAGTTTTCGATTCGATGATACATAATTCATACTAGATTTCCTCTGCCTCGATTTTACATAGTCTCTATATTATTAAGGCTATCCAATTATAATAAAAATTTGGTGGATAAATTTACTAGGAATTATGTATCATCTAATTGGGCATTTCTTTTTATATCTTTATCAACGATAGAAATAAGTACAGGGAAACCTGTTAAATCGGTTAGTACTTGATGATGATTTATATTAATGTATTTATAATTTGTCCAGTTTTCATTTATTTGGCTTATCCCTTTCCCTATATCTTTTTCAAAGATTGTTTCATCCGAAGCATCCAACACTTGTGCATCCAGATAACTGGTTGAAGCACTGGTACCTTTGTTTGAAACGGAATCCTGATCGGAATCACTATCAACATTGTTATCTACATAAGCAGTCTGTGCATTGGCTGGGCTTTGAGAAACTAGCACAAATATAAAAAATAAAGCTATAGCTATCACAGATAGTTTTCGATTCGATGATACATAATTCATACTAGATTTCCTCTGCCTCGATTTTACATAGTCTCTATATTATTAAGGCTATCCAATTATAATAAAAATTTGGTGGATAAATTTACTAGGAATTATGTATCATCTAATTGGGCATTTCTTTTTATATCTTTATCAACGATAGAAATAAGTACAGGGAAACCTGTTAAATCGGTTAGTACTTGATGATGATTTATATTAATGTATTTATAATTTGTCCAGTTTTCATTTATTTGGCTTATCCCTTT
>MDVR01000099.1 GCA_001940725.1 Candidatus Heimdallarchaeota archaeon LC_2
AACCAAATTATTAATTGCAGGAATAAATAGAAGCTCAATTTTACAATCAGAAGATGAAAGAGGAGTTCCTCTAAAAGATATCAATGTATTCAGTAGATCAGATTTAAGGTCCGTTGCAAAATCAGGTATATTTGAAATGAATGAGATTGATACTCTTCAAGAATTGCTGTATCAGGTTAGTACAGATATATTTCAGGGTGAAGATTATGTTCTGCAACAGGTAGTCGATCTACAGGCAATTTGCAAGATACCAATTGCCAAAATAGGGGACATTAATAGTGATGAAGTCGAATTATTGAACTCACAAGGAATTATTACCATAGCAGATACTTTACTAATTAGTTTTGATGATTTACCGACAAATGATCAGAGAGTTTACGAAGCTTTGAATTATGTTACCTCGTCTATCATGGATTTGAGTCCATTTGTTGCAATGGCAAAACTCCCTGCACATGTTGTGCAAGAAGAGGAAGATACAAGAGTATTAATTAATGTCTGGTTACACGACAGTGATGAGCTTGATGAGAGATCAATCCGAAATATTCGATCACTCCTATCTATGCCGATTAAATTAACAAGCTATTATAAAATGTATGCAGGGTTAAAAACAGATATCGAAACAAAAACATTCGCCGATATACTGCTAGAATATGTCCCTGAAGATCATCCTAATACATTATTAACAAATGAACTTAAAAAACAAGGGTCTATCATAAAGCTTCTCAGAGAAGGTTCCACGCCAATTACATTATTGGCTCTTGATGCTCAAGCGTTTCGATCACTTATGGAAAGTGGTCTCACCTCAGTCGAGAAGGTAATATTAGTTGATGACAAAAGACTTGCATTGATTTCAGGACTAACTCAAAAGTATTGGAAGAATTTAAAGGAAGTCTTTGATCCTGAAATTTTCCTAGCGCAATTGGAAAATATGGGATTAAGTCTAGAAATCCTTAATTTAGAGTCGAAAGAATTATTAGAATTGAAAGAACATGGAATTGGATATCTTGACCAAACAAGTGTTTACATGCAACCCTCGGGTGTAATTTTAAAAATTCACAAATTTATTTTTAGCTCAAGCTTATTCTTAGTTGGAACTCCTGGAGAAAAGGAGATTGCAGAAAATTTAGGTGCAAGAAATCTAATTGAATCTATGCTCGTGATGAGAAATCAAGGTGTCAGTAGTGAATTATTGGTTGAAATGATTTCAATTGCCTGGAAAGCTTATAATCAAAATATTATCGAGTTACCTAAACCAATACAAGAATCATGTGAATCCATTAAGATTTACTCTGTCCAAGATTTAGTTAGTTATGTCGTACACAATCCCAAATCAAATAAAAAATGGGTTGACGCCACAACAACCTATCTCAAGTCACCATTATTACTTCCATTATCTGCAGATGAATTGACAGATTTAATCTCAGTCAACAGATGCTCTACAATTATTGAAGCATTAACAACTCCTATGACATTAGGAAAAATTTCCCAAATAAGAGAAGAAATTAAGAAAACTGGTAGTATACAGATTGATGAAAAACTTGAGTTCAATAATAAAATTATTAGTAAACTCTCTAAAGCACATTATAATAGAATTTCAAAATTTGACATTTCACTTCAAGATATAATTTCTTCACCAAGAACTTTAAATGAATTCAAGGGAATTAGTCAAAAATATTTAAATGAATTACGTGCCGTCTTAAAAATTCCAATGAGCAGGTTATTTAATGAAAATATTATCTTACCAACTTCTAGAAAAGAATTTGATAAAATAATGAGATTAGATGACTTGATTGTATATTACCCTTCTATTTCAAAAGAAAATTCTGAACTTGGAAATATAATTCGAAGATGGATAGAATCAGACCATCTCAAAATTATTAGGGATCAGGAAATACCCAAAGAAGCTCAATTAGCCGCAGAAACCGCATTAAATATCCCAATTAATGGGTTCCATGAACTATGGACAGCCACTTGGCAAGGAGCCACTTCATTTCGAAAGATTGATTCTAAACCAGCTCAATACATCAAGGAAATTATAAGCAATTCAGCAAAATCTATTCTAAGTTTAGAACAATTGAAACCATCAGAATACTGGGGTTTATACAAGAACGGGATCTATACACTTTCTGATATCATTTTAACATCTGAAAAGAAAATTACGAGTGATCCAAATTTTACTAAGAAACGGGTTGCAGAAATTCGCGAGGCAACAATTAAAGCAATCATCGAGGGAATTAAAGATCCGAGTAAAAATTTAAGAGATATTTCTGATATTTTTGGCATCGATAAATTTACTCAATCTGAAAAGAGTATCATTGCCTTTAGAGCCCCACATCCCCACCCAATACTTCCAAAGATCGAAATCGATAAGAACTTGAAAGAATTTATATTAAGTCCAATTGCTAATACTGATATTGCTAATGAATTGAAATTTGAAAGCCTAAAAGTGATCTTAAAATCAGGAGTATATACAGTACTCGATTTATTGAATTATCCCGAGAAATTACCCCAACCTAAATCCATTTCGACTTTTGATAGACGGTTAGGATTAATAAAAAAATCAACGAAATCAGTTGTAAAACCCTTACATCTGGATAGATTCAAATTTCCTTCGGAAATAATTAATCAGTTTGATCACAGAAATGATCTTAATCTGTTTGTAAGTTTCATGCTTCAGGGAAGCAATGGGAGTTTAGCATTATTAGAATACCCATTATCCTATACTTCATTAGATTCGGACAAAATTAATGCTCTAAACAGAAGTGGTATTAAATCTACCTTTGATTTATTTATAGCCCCAGTAAATAGTATTTCTAGTATAATTAATGATACGAACGATTCTATCATCAAACTTCTGGAAGCGTTGGATTTCAATTCTCTTAAAGAAACAGTATCAGAGATGCCCTTACAAATCAGTGCGATTGAAACTGTCTCAAAAGCAGGCTTATCTCATCTAACCAAACAGAATTTATTCTCTTTATTAGATGTAGGAAAAATTGCACCTCGAGGACTTAATCGTAATGATGAAATTCAGATCACAACTTATCTTCAAATCTTGAATTCTGATTTATCATTACTTTTTAGTTCGGGTATATTTTCACTTTCAGAATACTACCAACTCAAAAAAGAATTTTCGATTTTGACAGTACGTGAGGCTTTTCTGCAAAGAAATCAGTTAAACTCAGATCAAAAGAAATTATTAGGAAATTTCACTCCTAACCAGTTATTGCAGTATATGGAAATATCTAGCAAGTTCTCTCAACTTGAAATATTAAGTCTAAATGATGAACGAATATTGATTAAAAACGGTATTTATACCTTTTTAGATCTTTTGAAAACTACGCGACAAGAGCTTTTAGGATTAAAGATAGCTGAGAACAAGGTTATAGAATTGGGCCAAATTTTAACTGTTGGTTGGAGAAGCATTGATGACTTATCCAAAGAATTAACTGATTATTTAGATAATCTTGATATAAATTCTGTTGCAGAAGTATTGAGTATTAATTTACCTTCTGAAATGAATTTACCTGAGAAAATATCAGTTACAAAACCAATTGAACTAAGAGTATTTTATCATGAGGGAATAACCCCTAAAGTGCTCATTGATAACAATATTCTCACTTTAGATGATGTATTAAAAACAAACAAAGCTCTGAAATTATATGCTGATCAAAATGAAAAGTTCCTCTCTCTATTAAAATTCCTGCATCAATCTATAAAATCAATATCCAATATTCCGAATAAGTGGGTGGTCAAACTAGAAAATGAAAAAATTTACAGGATTTGGCAATATTTAATTACTGATTCAGGAAGTTTAGCCTCAATTTGTTCCTCATCTTCAAAAGCGCAGGATGATGTAAAGATTGGAATTACTTTTGAAAATATCAAAATTCGAGATAAATTGACTTACAAGGTTGTTATCGAGAATGACGAGAAAATATTATTCAACAATGGTTTTATTTCAGCCTCTGAATTAGTTCAGGATGGATTATTAACAAAATATATTGCAAAAAATAAAGCAACAGAAAAAATTATTGCCAATTATATTAAAGCTGCTGAATTAGAGATATGGAAAATCAGTAGCTTTTGGGATCTAGATAAAGTAAATCGCTGGAGGATAGCAAGAAAGTACACTACAATAAGAGAATTACTTCAGGATGAAATTAAACTGGGTTCCAAAATATTGAATGACGCTGTGGCACTTAATTTTATCGAAGAAAAATCTGTAAATAAATGGATTACAGATACGTCTCTTAAAAACCTGAGTGTTCATAATTTTGCATTTAATTATTATAGGGGAAGTATTAACTCTGATACTCAAGGTTTAGCTGTTTTATTATCACCGTTAGATGTAATTCCGTCCGTAAAACCATCTCATATTATTCAGGGATACAAACACGAAATAACTACTGTGTTGGATGTTTTATTAATTACTGAGGAAGCAAAAGCAAAGAACAAAATTGGAATAACCTCTTCAGAATTTGAAAATATAATAAACGAATTTAATTCAATAGAACTACCGGAAACTCAAATACCTAAGTTGGGGATTGTAAGCACTTCAATAGTAAATTCACTTGTTGAAGCGGGATTCTTTTCATGGTCTCAAATTCTTGGTAAGTTCAATGAAGAGGAATTATATGGTATAAAGGGTATTACTTTAAAAACAGTAGAATCCATAAAAGAGACCACAGACATCTCAATTACTAGATATTTAGAACTTAGAGCTCTGGGATTAAATACAATTCAGAAATTAGTTAAGTCTGGAATCACAACAATATTTGATTTAATATTAATCGGTTCTAAACTTAAGAAAATGCTTGGTACAAAGACTGAATCCATATTGACTAATTTGACAAAAAGTAATTTAAATAAGAGTCTAAAACATGCTGAACCGAAATTATCATTATCGAGACAAATCAAAGTAGGTGATCTTCAGGTATATCAAGAAGCTGGAGTTAAAACACCAGTTGATATAATTTCAGGAATTTGTAAAGTAAGTAAAAATAGGGATATACAAGAAGGGATAAATGATTGGTTAAATTTAGGAAAAATAGAAATTAAAGAATTAAAAGCTAACGAGGTTATTATTGGTAAACTAATTCAATCTGGTTATAAAAATTTAGGTGAATTAATCGTTACTCCTAATTTTAGTCTGAAAAAGGCTGGATTAAGTTATAAGGAAATTGATGAATTTAGATCTACATTATTTTTACCTTCTAAGAGGCCATCTATTCCTTCAACTCAAAAAATATCTCCTAAAGCTTCAAAACCAAAGACTATTAAAAAATCCAGTAAGAAAAAAGCAGTAAAGAAAACTAGTAAAAAGAAAACAGCTAAGAAAACTGGTAAAAGGAAAACAACTAAAAAAACTAGTAAAAGGAAAACAGCTAAGAAAACTAGTAAAAGGAAAACAACTAAAAAAGCTAGTAAAAGGAAAACAACTAAAAAAGCTAGTAAAAAGAAAACTAGCAAGAAGAAAAAGAGTACCAAAAAGAGTACTAAAAAATAAATGAGGTGCGATTATGGTAGTGAAACAATTTTTATGTAGTAATTCAATGAAAATCCCATCAGTTCTAAAAACACTTGAAGTTGATACATCAGAAAGTATTCAAGAGATTAAAAAACAACTGAAGGATGAATTTGAAATCCCAAATTTAAAATTCTTATTGTTCTTAAAAAGTAATAAAAAATGGTACAAATTAGAAAATACCAAACAGTTGTTAGATGATTTTCCTATTGATGGTAGAGGTTTACAACTTGATATCAAAAGATTCGTTTCATTAGAAAAGATTGTGAAGTTACAAGAGAGTTTGAAAATAACTAGCGTATCTAGTTTTCCTTACGGAATTTTGCAAGTAGAGAACACCCCTTCAGATCAAACCAGAAAAATTCTGGTTGAAGCAGCACAAGAATTTATTGATGATGCCCTAAGAGATCCAAGTAATGTATCTTTCTCAATCCCAAGTAGATCCGGAGATAATATTGGTTTTGATGAGGAATCAGAATTAGTTTTACTTGGTAAACAAAGGACAGAACGTCAGTTTCGGAATTTATCTTCTGTTAAATCAGTACAACAATTATCTACATTAATGCGTATACTTCATGAAGTTCTATTGAGGGATATCCATTCAACCAAAAGAGATCTATTTTATCAAGATGTCAACATTTTTGAAGCTCAAACAACAAGTGATAACTTAATTGAGGACTTAGGTGCTCTTTTGGGAGTTTCACGAAGTTCTCTGAATGTAACTGCTTCATCTAAAGGCGTAGTTGTTGGTCACATAGACTTTACTGAGAAAGGAGATTTTATCGATTGTAGAAAAATGGGTAGTGGAAAATCAATTACCCCTAATATTGATGATATTGAGAAACTTCAAAGTGATGCAGAATTTGTTCTTGTTGTGGAAAAAGATGCAATATTCAATAGATTAGCGGAAGATCAATTTTACGATTATGTTCCTTCGATTATCATTACTGCGAAAGGGCAACCTGATATGGCAACAAGAATGTTCTTGAAGAAAATAGATGATGAATTGAAAATCCCCATCCTTGCAATTATGGATGCGGATGTATATGGGTTTGAAATTTTACGTGTATACTCTGTTGGATCTAAAGCATTGAGTTTCGAATCCTCAAATTTAGCTGTACCAAATATTAAATGGCTTGGACTATTACCAACAGATCTTGATGAGAGTTCAGGATTTGGTATACCAAGATCAGTGTTACTTGATGCGAAGAAAAATGATGAGGACAGATTAAAATTATTACTTGAAGAGGAATTTGTTAAACGTAAACCTGCTTGGCGAGATCAAATCCAAAAGCTGATTGATTTAAAGAAAAAAGCAGAAATACAGGCATTAAACGCCCAAGATCCCCAATATATTACAAACCACTATCTACCAATGAAACTTGAGAGCGGAGATTTCATTTAAATTTGTAGAATCTATCTGAAAAATGTTTTTTTGGCAAATCCACCAAAAGACCCAACATTCAACCAGTAATTAATTCAATCGTTTCAATCCTAAATTTATCTGATATTTAGTTTTATGTATATTTGGAATAGTTTAACAAAATCATTAAGTAATATGATTTAAAAGACAACAGTGAAAGTAATATGACAATGATACAATTAGAGAGTGAAAATCACAAGGAATTAGCTGAAAGAATTGTAACAAGATTGACTGGACAAGCTCAACCCGAAACAAACCATGTCTTGAAATCTTTGTTTCCAGGAGCTTCAACTATGAGGCTCAAAGCAGTATCTGAAGATTTCTCATCAAGCAGGTCTCATGTGAAAGGAGACTTTTTGGATTTAATCAAAACTACGGATGTAGACTATAAAGTATTTCGAGCTTTGTCTAGTGCCGATGTTGATCCATTATTATTGATGTCTCGAAAATCAAATGATCCTACTAAATTTGTGGTAACCATTACATGTAATAGAACTCCATACAAGGAAATATTTGATGAATGTAGGGATATAACGTGCGAAAGTTGCATAGAAGGCAGAATTGTAAAATTTGATACAAAAAATACATATTCAACTAAACCATGGGAATTAAAAATTGATAAAGTAGAACAAAGAAGACTTGATATTTGTAAAAATTGTGGTGAAATCTTGTCCATGGGTAGTAAATTGAATATGCAAAATGAACGTTTACTCTATACATGTAGTAGATGTGGACACAAAGGCTGGACCTCTGCAAAATAATTTATTGAATTTAATTAATTAATTAATTAATTTATATTTACGTTATATGAAAATTTCAATTTATTGATTAATTCATCAAGAGAAAACAAAAATCATATTTTTAATTATTATCCCGTAAAGGATTTTAGAAAGATTTCAACGATTAGCAAACAATAGTTGCAAGGTAATTTAAACACACTATTATATAAGAAAATGATCAAAAAAAATGGAGATATTTTCATGAGTCGATCGGATGGGAAAAGCTCAATGACTGCTCAAGCCATGAAGGCCGAAGAGTTATTGAGGAACGGTATAAGCCAAGGAAATGCGACTGAATTCATCCAGGGATATCTAGAATATGAAAAGGCCATATTATTTTTTGAAGGTGTTGGAAAAGTAAAAGAATCAAGAAAATTACTAACTCGTCTCGAAAAAATTCTCAGTGTGGTCATTGATCGTGGTGATCCTGAAGCACCGTATTATTCTAAACTAGGACCATTTTTTATTTTGTACTCAAGACATTTCAGTGCAAGAATTTTAGAAATGTTAAATATAGACCTAACTGGTGCTACAGCATCTCGAGTTGCAGCTCTTGATTTCGCAATTGGTGTTGAATGGATTGAACAAGTATTGAATATTATGGTCGATTTACTCATTGAAGGATATGTAGATCATTGTCTGAGATACCTAAAATTTACCAAAGACCGAAGAGAAGAGCTAATTGAAGAAGTTGCTATCCAAATCGAAGAAGCTCAAGAAAGTGAAGCTCGGAAATGGTTCACGAAAAAACAAGACCCTGAAAAAACTGCAGTATTAATTTATGAATCGTTTTTACGTCTTTTAGGTCTCATGGTTGATCGTTACAATAAAGGAAATACTTTTCTTACCGATGGTCTTGAAGTGTTACGAAGATTAAAATCTGCAGTTGAATCTGACTTTGAATATTTGGATGTTCGTTTGATTGCACTTGAAGCTAATATTCGTGCGAGTCAAGGTGATGAGGTAAATGAATCGTTGGTCTCACATGTAAAATCTCGAATTTTACCATATACAATTATGACTAATTCAGGACTCGATGAACTTACTGAATTACTTAAAGCATTCGTCAAAAAGAAAAAATTAGACCTCAATGTCGCTGTTGGCGAAATACCAATACTTGGAGCGAATCCAGCAGGTTCACCCCATTTATCTGTAATTGGTCAAACAGGTGTTGGAAAAACAACCTTAACCAAACAAATATTGAAAGAAAATATAAGAGTACAAAACGCAGCGGTAGTAGTATTCGATCATCATTTTGAGTATGCAGACATTGCCGACCACATAGTACAGATCGGTGGTGAACGAGCTCCTGAAGCAACTCGCTATTATCCTGTAGAGGAAATTGGAGATACCTTTAAACAAGCACAACAATTCATCTCTGATCAGCAAAAGACATTCTCCGCAGAAGGTGCCAAAGCTGAAGATTTAGTATCTAAAATTCAAGAATATGAAGAAAGAACTCGACCTACAATAACTCGGTTTGTTGTTGATACTGTTGAAGCCTTATTACTCAAAGAAGAAGAAAATGTTATCCCAATACAACCAGGTGAAATCGTTGTATTTTGGATAATAATGGATGATGCATGGGTGACAACCACTTGTGTTTCGACCGTCATCAAATATATACTTCAAATGGCAATCAATGAAAAATTACCTGGTAAAACTATTATGGTTACTGAAGAAGCTCAAAGACTTTCTGGAGATCAGTGGGTAAGAAATGTAACCTCAGAGGGAAGAAAGTTTGGATTAAATCTAATTTCTATTTCACAGGTACCGGAATTTGACCCATGGGTTGTTGCAAACTCGGAATTGGCGTTATTTAGATTGAGGAGGATTGATCCGGATAGTCCAGTAACTTCACTTTTCACAGAAGGAGCTCGTTTAATGGTGGCGCAACTGGAAACAGGAGAATATCTTAACTATCATCGAGATACTAGAGAGTGGTACTTATCTTATAATCCTGAATCTTTATCCCCAATTCATGCTAAAGAAACGATCAGTAATAAACTTGAACAATTAAGAGCACTAGTTGGACGATAATCACGTCTGTTTCAATTTCAACTTAATTTCAACTCAAAAATATTCGATGTGGTAATAAAGAATATATCCACTTAATCTATTTTAGCATGTGGAAGATCCAAAAAGGCTCAGAACCAAACTTAGATTAGATTTAAACGAAGTTCAAAAACAAATCGAGGATATCGAGGATCAAATGGGGTCTGATAAATCATCAGATACAATTGAGAGACACAAGAAGCTTGTTGAATATGAAAAGAAATTGAAGGATCAATACGAAAAAATTGCTGGTATAACAATTGATCAAGCATCCTCCTTAGATGAAAAAGCAATTAAGAGTTTAATTTCACAATCTGAATCATTTATTTCTCGATTATTGGGACTTATTGCCGGTTTATTATTATTTAATGGATTCTACAATCTAACAATTCATTCCTATGAGGGTCTAGACCCAATGGATTATTTAGATTATCTCTCAGGAGAGGGCCAATCAGTTTCACCATTTTTAAATTTTGCTGGACAGCTTAAATTCGACAGTACCACAAATTTCATTGCAATTCCACTAATTGCGGGTATTACATTACTTTTATTGTCGATTTTGTTTTCAAAGTCTGGTTCAAAATTTTACAAATTATTCCAATTACTTGGTATATCAATTCCTATTAGCTATTTCTTTTATTTGATTATTTATCAATCAAACGCAATTGATGTTACAACTGCTTTTGATGATAATATGGGATACTTAGGAGTTGCAGTAATTGTTGGGGGTATGCTTTATCTCTTTGGGTTATTTGATGACCGATCAAGATTCAATAAACTATTAATCTTAATTACTGCTTTTGCATTGATAGATTCAGGAATTCAAATTTTATTAGCAGCTATTGATGGTAATCCTCTAGAAACACTATTGTTCACATGGGGATGAATGATGTTGCCTATGATGATTGCAAGTGTTACTTTGGCTCTGGAAAATTTCTTTAGAAAATAAACTTTGAATTCCTGAATCTATCAATGCAAAAGCAGTAATTAAGATTAATAGTTTATTGAATCTTGATCGGTCATCAAATAACCCAAAGAGATAAAGCATACCCCCAACAATTACTTGGTATATCAATTCCTATTAGCTATTTCTTTTATTTGATTATTTATCAATCAAACGCAATTGATGTTACAACTGCTTTTGATGATAATATGGGATACTTAGGAGTTGCAGTAATTGTTGGGGGTATGCTTTATCTCTTTGGGTTATTTGATGACCGATCAAGATTCAATAAACTATTAATCTTAATTACTGCTTTTGCATTGATAGATTCAGGAATTCAAATTTTATTAGCAGCTATTGATGGTAATCCTCTAGAAACACTATTGTTCACATGGGGATGAATGATGTTGCCTATGATGATTGCAAGTGTTACTTTGGCTCTGGAAAATTTCTTTAGAAAATAAACTTTGAATTCCTGAATCTATCAATGCAAAAGCAGTAATTAA
>MDVR01000100.1 GCA_001940725.1 Candidatus Heimdallarchaeota archaeon LC_2
GTATTACATCCATTCTCACATCTGAAATTGATTGACCAGGAAGGTGACAAGATCATTCTAGAAGAAAGCGAGTTTAATTCTCCTGTTATAACGAATTATTAAGAAAAAACAATATTAATTTATAGAATTTGGATGAAAATTTACTAACTTGTGGTAGTTGTGACCGAGTTTTATTTATTATATGAATGAAATTAATTAATAGGCGATGAAGAGCATGTACCACCCAGAAAGTCTAATCAACAGTAATGACGAAAACAACTAGGCAGTTATCTGAGCCCTTTTTTCCAAATAATTCAATAATTACTCGATAGTTTTCAGTAAAATATATTTTGAGATATCATTTAAAGTAGATTTTGGATTGGAAAATAGAATATTATTATCAAACAAGATTAAAAGAATCCAAATCTAACCACAAATAAGAAGGAAATCATTACAAATACAAATACAACCGTCACAGCAAAACCAAAGGCAAGTTTTAACATTTCTGTAAAAACCATATACGATCGCAAAAAGAAGTATCCTATGAGCAATGGTAAGGCTCCAAAAAACAGTAATAATTCCACACCAAATCCAATTGTAGTACTAAATAAAAGCATAATAATTACAATTCCTAGCCCAAATGAAAATAGTGTTCCACCCAAAGTAATACTTAATCCTTCACCCCATAATACAGGATATTTGGAAAATACCTTAAATCTTGGTTCAACAATTCTACTAGGAGTGGGATATACTTTGCTTTGTATTTGTGAATTATTGTAAATAGCTTTTTGAGGGAGAAAAGAAGAAGCAGAGTCAGGTTCATTCATTTTAGCTGATTTTTTCTCTAAATGATTTCCACAATTACCACAAAAAACTTCTTTGCCTTCATTCTTTGTTCCACACCCCTTACAAAATTTAAGATAGTTATCATTCCTGTTTAAGTCATATCCCACTAATATCCTAATTATTTATCTAATTATTAAAGTATTATTGGATATTATATATAATTTGAATTCATTACTTTCTAAAAACAATGTGAAACCTTTCAACATTCAATAATTTAATTATATGTAATTTACTAAATGAATCTCAATCAAAAATATAAAGAAACTTAATTTTCTTTGAGATTTGAAAGTAATTGGTAAAGTTTTTCACTGATATCAAAGGACAATTCTCAGAATATCTAAGTGATGAAGCTGATTTAATTAAAAATGGAAAAGCTAGCAGAATTTATTTTCCAAAAGATTCTCACGAAGTTAAAATAATATTGAAAGAGGCGTTTGATTCAAAAACACCAGTGACTATTTCGGGTGGAGGGACTGGATTATCTGGAGGGAGGGTTCCATTAGAAGGATGGATACTCGCGACTAATAATCTGAAATCTATTAACCAAGCTGATAGAGAAATGTGGACGGACCCTGAGACGAATATAGAGTATGGGTTAAAACTAAATATCATAAATAATCGTGACGCAAGATTGATTGTTCCTGTAAGCATGACTGTGAAAGCCATTCAAAATTATACTAAAGAAAAAGGTTGGTTCTACCCTCCAGATCCTACAGAGAGAACTTGTTTCATAGGTGGGAACTTGAACACGAATGCATCAGGTGCCAGGACATTTAAATTTGGACCCACAAGAAATTGGATCCAAAGCCTTGAGGTAATTTTAATTGATGGAACAATATTCTGTTTAGATAGATCAATTTCAAATGGCCACATCACTGACAAAGAAATCATGATTAATCAGAATAATAAATTTCTTAAAATACCACGTCCAACTTTCAAATCACCCAATGTATTAAAAAATGTAGCTGGTCCTCTTATTAATAACAATTCGCATGTTATCGACACATTTATTGGAACTGGAGGATTATTTGGTGTTACAACTCAAGTGACGTTAAAGCTAATTAGAGAACCACAAGAAATTGTTAGTATTTTTGTTTTTTGTAAAACCATGGAACAGGTGTATAGCGTTATTAGAGTATGTCAAAAAAATAGAGAATCAAAATCTAATCCTATAGCAATGGCTGTGGAATTTTTAGATCTTAGAGCGATAAAAATCATGCATGAAGCAGATAATACGTTATCCCTAGACAATGTGGCATTACTAATTATAGAGCAGGATGCTGAATCACAGGATGAAATGGAAGAAGCGATAATGTATTGGATCGATTTATTTGAAAAATATGGAATTGAAGAAACAAAAGTCGCTCAAACAAGCAAAGAGATTGAGATATTTAAGAAATTAAGACATATGATTCCTGAAAGAATTAATTCAATGGTAAAACAAAATAATCAACCAAAGATTGGTACTGACTTTTCAGTACCTCCACAATACCTTGAAGAATTTTTTCAACTAGCAAAAAATTATGGTGAGGAATTTGAAAAGTATCAAAATAACAATATTCCAATGCAAAATAGAATTGGATATGCAATATGGGCTCATGCAGGTGACACCCATATTCACTTAAATTTAATACCAAGAGATGAAATTGAAACAAATTATGCAAAAACATTGTTCCTAAAATTTATTAAAAAAACGGTAGAACTAGGGGGATCAATAGCAGCTGAACATGGACTAGGTAAAAAGAAATTTGACGGGAAAGCAGCTCTGTATTATCAATATGGTCAGGAAGGACTTGATCAAATTAAAGCAATGAAATTGGCAATTGATAAATTTGATTTATTGAATAGAGGAAATCTTATTGGATGAATTCTCGAATTGTATTTCAGGAGATTAGTGATTTTCTTTTTCTAATAATGACATTTACAATAAAGCTCCCAAAAATCAATGTTGTTGATGGAAATGGAACCTCATCAATTGCAATATCATCAGAATTTTCAAGTGTCATATCAAATTCGAATCCATCTGTATAATTGATTTTTATGCTTTTTAGCAAACCAGTGTTAAGATCCCACACAAATTCCTCTGAATTTTCTGATGCATCAAATTCAACATATTCTTGAGCTGCAACTCTAACTTCGTTTTCTTTACTGAAAACAACAATATTGGATGAATCTAATACAAAAAATGAATGCGTGTCCGCTTCTGAAATAGTTAAATCAGTTGGAACAATAAACACAATTGTATCGAAAAGAACAAAATTAATGCTTATTCCTTGAACTGATAATTCTAAATAATTAGTGGGGTTAGGTAGTTCTAAGGTCTCGTTAATGAAATCGATTATATTTACCTCTGAAAGTTGAACTAAAACCTTTATTTGTATTAGCATTCCTTCAATTATGCCATATTTAGTGATATCATCTACTTTTACAGCATTTTGAGATAGTTTGTTTATCTTCCAACTATAAGTTGCATCCATTTTTATTTCTTCAGACCAAGTGAGAGTTTCGAATTCCCCAATATTTGATTGTGAAGATGCATTTTGTGGAATTAATAAGATTAAGAAAAAAAGCGAAAAGAGAGGATATTTTACTGATTTCATTTGATCTATTGATTTAAAAATTAACTTACTTTTAATTGATTCCATTTAATTATCTGAGAATATGGGATATTACAAAATAACAATAAAGAAAATTTATCCACCTTTTATGCTATTTTGATTCATACAAAATTGGAAAGTAAGTAATTGTAATTTTGACCAATGTAATTTTCTATTCACATTGTTTATAACTGTTGAAACTCAGACTATAGTTGGAGCTCAGGATAACTTGGAATGGGACAACCAGTTGGTATTTACCAACTAATATTGCGATCTTTTAAAAGTAAGAAATTAAATAATCTAAATTTTATTTTGCGTGAACGTATAAAAATTATTTATTCCAATTCATACATTTCTAGTTCTAACACGGTTAATTCCACTGAATCAATTTTATTTTCTTGGTGGTTTGTTAACTGGCAAGTTCAATTCTAATTCATTGAATTTGTGAATATTTGAAGTTAAACTTTAACTTCAAAATTTTTATTTGGTGATTAAATCATGACACATAAAGAGATATTGAGATTATCAATCGAAGAGATGCCAAGGAGCTATTATAATATAGCTGCAGATCTAAAAATCCCATTAAGTCCACCGTTACATCCCGCAACAATGGAACCTATAGGACCAGAAGACCTTGCACCCCTATTCCCAATGGAATTAATTAAGCAAGAGGTAACACAGGAAAGGTACATAACTATTCCTGAACCAGTGCGAGAAATATATAGTCAAATTAGACCAACGCCTATTTATCGAGCTAAAAGACTAGAAGATTTCCTTGATACTGGAGCAAAAATATATTACAAATATGAAGGTGTGAGTCCAGCGGGATCACATAAGACCAATACCGCAATACCGCAGGCATATTATAATCATAAAGAAGGAGTTGAAAAATTGGTTACCGAGACTGGTGCCGGTCAATGGGGAACTGCATTATCTTATGCAACCTCGTTTTTTGACATGGAACTTGAAATTTTCATGGTTAGAGTAAGTTATGACACTAAACCCTACAGAAAAACGCTCATGAAGTTGTTTAATGATAAGACTATTGTTCACCCTTCCCCATCAAGATTAACAGAGTTTGGAAACAAATTATTAGATCAAAATCCAAATCATCCAGGAAGCTTAGGCATTGCAATTGGTGAGGCAATAGAACAAACTATGAAAACAGGATCCAAGTATTCCTTGGGGAGTGTATTAAATCATGTTCTTATTCATCAAACAATTATTGGACAAGAAGCAAAAATCCAAATGAATGCAATAGACAACTATCCAGACATTATAATTGGATGTGTTGGAGGAGGATCAAACCTTGCGGGTCTCGCTTATCCATTTATTAAAGATAAAATTGAGAAAAAATATGATACTGAGATCATTGCTGTTGAATCAGAGGCTGCCCCTAAAATGACTAAAGGCCAGATTGGATATGATTTTGGAGATTCAGGCCAGATGACACCTCTACTTAGAATGTACTCCATTGGCTCTGATTTTATTCCCCCACCAGTGCATGCAGGAGGATTAAGATATCATGGCCTAGCTCCTACATTAACTGCGCTTCTTGAACAAAATTTAGTTATAGCCAAAGCCTATCCTCAGGTGGAGGTATTTGATGCAGCAAAAATATTCATTCAAACTGAAGGTATCATTCCTGCACCTGAAAGTAGTCACGCTATTGTGGAAACAATTAAGCAAGCTCGAAAAATACCTAAAGGTACTGATAAAACAATATTATTTAATTTATCAGGGCACGGGTATTTGGATCTTCTTGGGTATGAGGAATATCTCCAAGGAACTATGCAAGATCATGTTGCAAATGCAACGGATATTACTAAATCCATTCAAACCATAAAAATATCAAATTAAAACTACGTCTTGCGTATAGCGGGAGCTATCCGCAAAACAATTAAGTTCATAAATTCTTAATCCAGCTTAGAAATCTTGATTTTTTAGAATTTTGTTCAGTTTGGACTTCAGCTATTTAATTGAATTTATCAATTATTAACCCTATTTCGACAAGTAGTGGTTTAAATTCATTAAACATTATTTGTGGTCAGTTAATTTGAAGCGGCTCTCCCTCTAAGAAGCTGCTCAGCAGTAAAATCATTGTAACAGATCATACACAGCTTGATATTGTTATTCGGATTATCTGTATTCGTCATTTCAATTACTGCTTCATTGATCATGCATTTTTTGCATTTATCTTTCTTTTGTTTTCTTCGAAAATTGAAAAATCTGAATGCACCTCCAGAATGACTTTGAAGGTAATTAATGGAATAACGAATAGTCAAATTAGTAAATCAACTCTATATGGTTTTAAGCTATGTTTTGTATCTTGTACTATTTATTATACATTTCCCCGACGGAACTTATAGTTGCTTTAACATTATTGATTCTTAACAATTTGAAGACTTTTCTAATTTTTCTTACGAATAGATATGATTGTCAAAAGAAAAATTAACGCGCTAAATAATGATAAAAAGGGAAGATTAATTGATTCTGATAATGTCTCTGTTGACTCTCCACTTGTAGTTATATGATTTTCCAATAAGGTTTGCATCACTTCTGAGTCAATTATCAATTTCTCACGAGTTCCATCATCTAAATCAAAAATTTCTATAGTTGATGTTTGAGCTGCCCATTGATAACATAACAATCACTTGACTAATAAAAATACTATTTGTTTGTTTATACACACATTCGAAATAGGAAGGTAATTTCAGTTTCAAAACCTTGAAACGAATTCTACTCACTAGGTTCATAAAAAGTTGTAAAATAAGTTTTTTAGAATGAAATTAGAATTGAGTCAGATATTGAAAAATCTCACACAAATGGCAAAGGAAGATGGGAAAGTTACCCAGAATGAGGAAGATTTTCTTAACACACTTAGAAAGGATATAGAACAATTCCAAAATTCAGTAAATTACGCAACTCAGGATGATTATATTTCTGATGATCAATTACATGATATAATAATTTTACGAGACAGAATATTAACTGATTCACTTCAATTTTCAACTGAATCCGAAGAAGTTGATAATTTAGTGAATGAGCTATATAACCTAATTAATGATTTTATGATCCCTGGTATAAATGAAGAAGAACTAAGTGAATAGTAAATTTTAATTTTTAATTTTTAATTAGAAATGAATCTAATTGCGTTATTAAGGAGTTTTTCAGTTTTTGAATCTTAGAATTAGTAAAATCAGAAGGTTCATTAATTTCTTTTCGAACTATCAGATATAGTTGATCTTCCATTTTTGATATAGATGGTAAATTCATTGAGATTTCTTTCGGTATAAACAGAACAATTTGATAATACCCATTTTTCAATCTTGGATCCTGAGATGCAAAATTTGGCATAGAAATAGCAATTACCAATAATCTATACTTATTTACAGTCTCTAATTTAAAATCAAAACATCCCTCAACATAGGCATGTCCGGATGCAGTAGCTGCGATTAAGTTAACAGCTAGGGTATCAATTTTCTTTGATAATTCCACATTGGTTAATGTAATACCCTTCAGTTCCTCAAAATCTTTATACATAACCATTGGGCCTTGTTCAGTTAAGTGGAATATTCCAATTTTGATATTTTTTGTGAGTTTGCCTTTCTTACAAAAAGGTCTCCCTAAAGAATATTGGCCAATTTCAGCTGCCTTCTTTTTGCTGGATTTGAACCATAGTAAATTCATGAAGCTCATAGACATCACATACTAGATATATGGTCGATTTTATATATAAAGGGTTGCAAAGTTAAAGCTGATTTAATCATTCAACAAGGTTTCACCAATATTCTTGTTAAAAAATGATTTATTGCAAAAAAAATTATTTAAATAAAATAATTTCCCAAAATTCATGCTTCTGATAATCTGTAAGTGGGTACTAGGTGTATCATATCAATATTACTTCGGTCTCCTTGATTAATAATAAACATGAAAGCATCCACAACCTCCTCTACATCTAATCTGTTTTTGATTATCTCCTCTCCATAATCAACAAACCATGGAGTGTCAATTGCACCTGGGTTAATGTAATACCCTTCAGTTCCTCAAAATCTTTATACATAACCATTGGGCCTTGTTCAGTTAAGTGGAATATTCCAATTTTGATATTTTTTGTGAGTTTGCCTTTCTTACAAAAAGGTCTCCCTAAAGAATATTGGCCAATTTCAGCTGCCTTCTTTTTGCTGGATTTGAACCATAGTAAATTCATGAAGCTCATAGACATCACATACTAGATATATGGTCGATTTTATATATAAAGGGTTGCAAAGTTAAAGCTGATTTAATCATTCAACAAGGTTTCACCAATATTCTTGTTAAAAAATGATTTATTGCAAAAAAAATTATTTAAATAAAATAATTTCCCAAAATTCATGCTTCTGATAATCTGTAAGTGGGTACTAGGTGTATCATATCAATATTACTTCGGTCTCCTTGATTAATAATAAACATGAAAGCATCCACAACCTCCTCTACATCTAATCTGTTTTTGATTATCTCCTCTCCATAATCAACAAACCATGGAGTGTCAATTGCACCTGGGTTAACCGTGGCTGCCTTTATAGAAGTCCCCTTCAATTCTTCTCTCAAGGAACCAACAATGGCTTGAACTGCAAATTTGGTTGCACAATAAACACTTCCTTTTGCAATAAAATTAATTCCTAGATTTGAAGATGTAACAATAATTTGACCATGGTCTTGGGATTTCATATGTACAACAATTGGACGCAGAAAATTGTAAACACCTTTCACATTCGTATTGAACTGTTCATCAATATCCTCATCAGTCATTTCTTCAAGTAATTTAAATCTACCAACACCCGAATTGGCAATAAATATATCCAATCCACCCATTTGTTTAATTGCATCTTCAACCACCTCTTCTGCTTCATGTGATGAGGCAACATCAGCAGTTTGAAAATAACCACGAGCACCGAGATCAGATATTTTCATTACTACGTCATTTAATCTCTCAATATTTCTTCCAGTTATGTATATTTGATTATTGCTATTTTGAGCCAACCGTAGAGCTAAATGTTCACCTACACCACTTGATCCACCTGTGATCAACACCTTAAAGCCTAATTTTTCATTCACAAATATAAAACGAATTTGTATATCAAATAATTATTGTAGAAATTGAGTTGTAAGGCACTAATTCTAAAAAAAAATAATTAATTTTTCATTTGAAATTAACACTAATTCTAGTATATCTATCCGTATATTAGCGTCATCCTCGATTGAAAATATTTATCTATAAAGGAAGCTTACAATAAATTAGAAACTAACAATTTGGTAGTGAGTTTTGACTATGAAAGTAAATTTGGTCAAAGAAAAGGGATGGACCCTTCTCGTAAGGCTTTTTAAGAAAGCCAATGAAGATAGAGAAATTACATTTGATGAGGGACGTATTATTAAAGCCACGGATCTAAATGTGATAAATCTCTTAGAATACTCAAAACAAGCCTGGGAAGACAAGAAATTAACCGAAAACGAAAAACAAAAAATGTTGTTTCTTTTAAAAAAAATTGAAGATGATGCAATTAGTTTGGCTCAGTATGATGATATAATAACAGGAGAAGAGGAGGAATTACTTGGAATCATTAAAAGTACAGTTGAAACCTTCTTCCGAAGTAACTATTATTTTGCAAGCTAAGAATTAATTATAACTATTATATGATCATCTTAAGAGGTAAGCCAGAACACGTATTTCTGGTATAAGTTGAATGAGTTATTAATTTATGAATTTCCTATAATTGGCGAAGTGAAGGTAGATTGAAATAGATATTTGGTAATATTAAGAAGAATATTACTAATTTCGTTGGAAATCCCAAGAGCTGCATTAAGATTACATCATTATCACTATTATTATAAATTGTAACGTTTGTATATAGAAAGTCCATAATTGAAAGTAAGTATTACTAGACCTAATTATCCTTTAAAATATGAATAGGAGTTTTTGTGAAATAATTTCCCAAGCATAAATTGATTAATACTAGCTCTAATCTTAATTTATGAGTAGAAAAGCATTTATCAAAATAATAGACCCCACAGAAGCCCAGGATAAAGTATTACAAAGAGCCTACAAACGAATTAGTGGATCCCGTGGGGCAATCGCTCATGTTCATCATTCACAAAGTCTTCACCCAAAAGCAATGATGGCACACTTAGACCTCTATATGGTCATAATGTATGATAAATCTCCATTATCAAGAATTCAACGTGAATTAATTGGTGCAGTGGTATCATATTTCAACAAATGTAGTTACTGTATTCTACATCACTACGAGGCATTAAAATCTAATTGGAAAGAGGCACCATCAATCGAAGAATTAATTGGAGGCCAGGGGTTGAATCTCAAGGATAAAATGTTAGTAAAGTATTGTAGTAAACTAACGAAATCACCAAGTGAAGTCGTTGAAGAAGATTACAGGAATTTAATTAGGGTAGGATTTGATGATCGGGCTGTTTTGGATATTAACTTGATAATTGGATATTTCAATTTTGTTAATCGTTTGGTTTTAGGGATTGGTGTTGAAATAGAAAAAGATGAAGAAAGAAATTACAATTATTGATTAGCCTTAATGAGGGAGAATTGATCTTTTAATTTTTCACAATATGCTTCATCTGCGATCACATCCTCAATTATTTGTTTATCAAGAATTTTTATTACTCTATATCCAGGTCGGATTTGAGTAAGATCATGAGTTGCAACTACTAATGTACGTCCACTTTCTGCATAATCCGTTAATGTGTTCATAACTAGTTTTGCTAATCTGCTGTCTAAATTTGCGGTTGGTTCATCTGCAAGGATAATTTCTGTGTTTTTGAAAAGAGCCGCAGCTAATGCTATTCTCTGTTGTTGCCCACCAGAAAGTTCGGTAGGAAAGACATTTTTATACATCTCCATCTCAAAATGCTGTAAAACTTCCCTAATTTTTTTGAATGTTTTACGAGATTTACTGTGCCCATTCAATAATCTTGGTAATAGGATATTTTCTTCCACAGAAATATATGGATGAAGAATATAGTTTTGAGTTAAATAGGAAATCTCTTTGAAGCGATTATCTAATTTAGTTATTTTACTGTGATCTTCTCTCTCAATTTTACTAATTATAATTTCTCCATCATTTGCTTTCTCAATTCCAACAATGATGTTCATAAGTGTCGTTTTACCGATTCCCGATGGCCCTAACAATACACAAAATTCTCCTTGTTTTATTGAAAGATCGAAATTTTCAAGGATGACATTCTTATTGTTCCCACTGCCATAGAACTTTGTTATATCATTAACTTCAATGATTGAATGATCTAATATTCTTTCTCTTGTAAAATTCATAATCTCAATTTCCTTATCCTCAATAACTTCCTCCTCTGGAATACCGGGATCGCTTTCATGCTTTGAAATTGTTACAAAATCATTTTGAGGTTCATGTCTAATATTTAGAAATCTACTGACATTCAATCTTTTCTTTATTTGGGGGGGAATTCTTAAACTATCTGTAGAATCTAATATGAGTTTCTTACTAATTGTTGATTCCTTCTCGTCCTTTGGTTTATGTTCTTTCACATCAAACAAGGTTTCAAAATCTTCCTCTCCAGCTAACCTACCATCTAAAATCAATAAGGATCTATCTGAAACAGTTTGAAATCTTACATCATGTGTTGCAACAATAAATGCGGTTCCATCCTTAACAATTTCTTTTACTAATTTGTATAATAGTTGCATATTTTCTGTATCAAGTTGACCTGTTGGTTCATCAGCAAGAATTACAAATGGTTTTTTGACTACTGCTTTGGCTAAAGAAACTCTCATCGCTTCGCCGGCAGATAACATTCCACATGGAGTATTTTTTAGATTGATAATCTCAAGTTTATTCAAAATTTCCTCAATTCGGTTTTCTATCAAACTTGAATGCCATTGGGCATTTATCAGTTCCCACCGTAAAGCCTCATGCACCTTCATTCGAGGGTCGAAATTTTCTCGAGGATGTTGTGAGAAAATACTTAGGTATCGTCGTCGGAATTCTCGACGTCTCATATCAGTCCAATCTTGTATTTCTATATTACCAATAAAAATTTGACCACTTGATGGTTTCTCAATTCCTGCTATGACATTAAGTAGTGTAGATTTACCTGCACCACTCGGACCTATAATTGAGACTATTTCTCCATGCTTTACAAATAGATCGCAACCTCGTAATGCAGAAATCTTAGTATTATCAAGCCTGTGTCTAAATATTTTGATTACATTTTCTACTGCAACTGAGTAATCTTCATTTGAAATAGCCATTACAGACGAACCTCCTTCAAATGCCTGTCAATTGAGAATCTTATTTGCCATATCCATATTATCATTGATAACACCCAGGAAACGACCATCCAGCTGAAAAGAAAATTAATTTGGTAATCCCAAACAAGATCTTTTGAAACTTCACCGAAAAACTCAGCTCCATTATTGTATGCCCAAATTAAACCCAGTGGGATTCCAACTATACTTGGAATTATTACAGTAATCAGATATTCAATACTTAATTGAAACGTGTACATGTTTTTACTTTGCCCTGCCCTTAAGTAGACTTCTAACTCATCTTTTCTTCTTTCAAATAACACTCGCGCAAGAATCATAGCTGAGAGAAGAGGTGCAACAGCTGCAATAATTAGGCTTATATGAGTAATGAATTCAAATGTTCGAAAGAATGGATGACGTCTTTCTCTTATGAGTTGATTAATATATGCAATTTGAGTTCCACCTTGTCTAATTACATTCACAATATCTTCAACTTTATAGATTGAAGATGCACGAATCATTAAGTTCCGATTATTAAGCTCATCTGCAATTTCTGCACTGGTTTGTGTTGAATTTAATAAGAAACCTTCTTGAATTTCAGCAAGAGTTTCAAGAGTCATGACCATCTGTAATGGTGTTGCATCTACAGCATCTAGCACTGATAATTCATAACCTAACACCGGTAATTTAGTATAGGAATTTACAACTTCTAATTGGTATTCCTCATTATTATTTTCAAAAGTGAAAGGAATAGACTGACCTATTGTAAGTGTATTCCGCTCGATAAATTCCTCATTAGTTAATATTTGACCTGTCTGTAACTTAGATAATAATTCGATATTTTCTAGATAGTCCTCTCTGTAAAATTCAGGGACAACTATCGTTTCTAGATAACTATCTATATCTAAGGCAAAAACTCGAATCTCAATATTTGCAATGAAGGTGACTGGTTCAAAGAAATACATAGAAGTATGCTCGATATCATTATGATTGAGGATGTCATTTTTAGTTTCATCAGCGACTAAATGCCAATTTTCTACCCTAATATCAGTTCCAAGGTCATTATAAGCTTCATTTTCATATTTTAAATTGAGCGTTGAGGGCACCACAATCATAGGTACAATTAGGAAAAGTGCTAATATTAATATCAATAACGCTCTTCCATATAATCCAGTGTTTGTTCTGATGCCATTAAATACTAACCCTCTTCTCGATCTAGAAATCTTCCAACCAAATTTTCCGATAACAATGAAGAATCTATGCATTATTTTGGATAGTACGATTAAACCACCAAATGATGCAATTAACAAAGCAATTAATCTCAAGTTCAATATTATCAACTGAGTCCCAGGGTCAATATTACTACTTCCATCACTTAAATTAGCCTGATCTTGGAAATATCCTGAAAGGTAATTACTTCCAAAAGCTAATAGACCCCCTATAGTAATAATGATAAGATCTCCTTTAATTCCCTTAAGATCTTGACTGTACTTCCAATCCCCTTGTTTAATAAAATATTGAATTGAGCGAATTATACCAACAACAAATAATACGAAGAATACACTCATGAAAATAATAAATTTATGTTTATCAGTAACTGGAGGTGTATTATTATTATCAAAATTAAAGAATCCAGTTAAAGATAATAAAAATCCGGTTGACTGGTTGACAACCAATAAACTAAGAATAGTCGCTATAGTGGTCGTGACAAGCCTTTCAAACACAAATATTGAAAAAATATTTTCTGTTCTCATCCCTTCTTTCCGAAATCGCAATATTTCCTGCTGAATTGATGTTTTACCGATATTTAATCCATCATAAGTTAGCATCAAGATGAGTAATAAAGCAGGTATAGCCAATACTACACCTTCCACTTGAATATCTCTGCTTGCGTCAAAGTAATTTTCCAAGAAAATCACTATCCTTTCATTATCTATCCGTCCAACCCATGAAAAGCCGGTTTGAGTAATTGTTTGGGTTGCTAATTTCTCAAAACTTTCAATAATACTTGGAATCCTTTCCCGATCCAAATCAAAGACATCATATCTAACGTTAATATAATTTAATGGCCTTAAACTCAATCGAGAAAAATCATCAAGGAATTCTGTTATTAATTCTGGGAATGAATAGAATGGAATTGAATCTAAAAACCTTAATCCAAAAAGAGTTGTATTCAGTTTTTCAGCCCAAAATTTAATTTCATTAAACGATTGATTTTCCACTTTTTTTGTAACACCAACTACGGTCATATTTTGAGCTTGTCCCGGAGTGGTTACGTTGAAAAAGATATCAAGCTCACTTGCTTGTACCTCAAATTTGGAATTTAGGTCATACACCACACCAAATGGAACGTTTGGGGATGCCACATCTCTGGGTTCATACCAAGATTCTTGGACCAAAATTTCATTTGGAGCAACTGGAAGCCTACCTCTTAACAATTGATTACCCAAGTATTCTTGCCAATTATCATCTAGTATTGCTAATTGATGATTCCACGGGTAGTTCATTGTTACATTCTGACCAGCATCTATAAATGAAACCTGCCGTTTTTCAAATAATGAAAAAAATGTGAATCCAGACATTTCGTAAGCCATATCATCCAGACCATATTTAATGAACGCTTGATAGGAGAGTTGAGAGGGTATAGCAAATTCGACTTCTGGAAGATTGAATGATGTAAATTCATCTTTATACCATAAATCACCCCAAATAAAATCCCCACTTTGATAAATGAAATCTTCTTGATCATTCAAAGAGTTTTGATTTTCATAAGTCACGAGTAGCGATTCTTGATGACTTAGAAGGCCAGTAAATAAACTAAGCAAAATTATTGCAGGTATAGTCATTACTGCAGTTGAGGTGATAATTCGTGATTTATTAGCTGAAAAGTATATAAATTTACTTCTTGAGAAATTTGTTATTTTTGATGTAAAACGCTCTAAGATTGTAAATTTCCTTTGTTCTCGCTTGATGTTGAATTCAACTGGGAACTTAAATTGTTTATTTCTTGTATGTAAATACCCAAATCCTAACGCAGTTAAAAAGACGAGACTTCCCATCATTATAATTAAAACTAATAAATTTCTTTCACTATTATCTGTTTCTGGCTCCTTGAATAGTATGTTAATAAAATTTGGAGTAACGATTGGAAGTTCGGAATCTCTAATTACATAGA
The DNA here is from genome assembly GCA_001940725.1 of Candidatus Heimdallarchaeota archaeon LC_2. Next base: position 14,888 of record MDVR01000100.1, read on the forward strand.
GCGAACCAATTGTTCCATTGAGGACCCTATATTGGTCTTTTAAGTTTTCAGGCATACTAATTGATGATACAAGTCCGATATCATTTTCTGAACTATCATCTGAGGCAAAAACAAAAAATGCAGAATTATATTGCTGATTTTGAAATCGTGATGTATGGATTTCTCCAGAAGAAGTGTTATATTTCATAATATCTAATGTCAAAGCAAATGAAAGTGAGGCAAATTGAATGCTGAGACTACTAGATTTTATGACATCACCATAAGAACCCAAATGCACAAGGAAATGTAAAAAGAAGGGATCAACCTCAAGATCCTCAAGAATTCTAGTTGCGGTACCATTTTTCCACTGAGCTAAATAGTTGAATTCCCCTTCGAAACTTGAAAGAAATGTATAAAGTTTCCCAGATGTAGTAGAAACTAGTTGTGGTAGAAATATATCAGCTCGAATTTGTCTGAATAACTCTATTTCCGTAATAGGAGCTACATTTAATTTATCTACAAAACCCTCAGTACTGTATGTGCCATTCATGAAATCATTTACAAGGATTAATGAATGATTTCCCCCTTGTGCATTTACTGAACTTAGCCAATATCTACTGTTATTTGCATAGGCAACATCAAAAACCTCACGCACAATTTTTGTCTCATTATTAACAGTTAAAGTTGGAAATGTAGAAGAAGCTACCACTGGATCTGAGTTAATATTATTAAAACTAAATCGAGTTAATATATTTTGCCCACTCGTAGTATTTTTAGCCGGAAAGAAATATTCAACCGTATTATTTACTTTAATGGGCCCCATTATATGTCCAGTAAAGTCAAACTCTTGGGGACTACTTATTGAATCTATTGAATATCCTTGGGTTTGATCATATCTTATTCGTTTAATTGATGTACCAAAATCCGTTGTTTTAAGGAAAACAGAGGTAACAGTTCCATCTGCAAACTCATAGAAATCCTGCTTATAAAATATTGATAATCTAGTTACAGAAAATGGTTGTCTATCCACTTCGTAGAATAATGACTCTCCTGAAGGTTTAATCACAGAATAAAAAATAACAAAAAATTGATCTGATCTGTCTGGCCTCTCAGGTTCAATATAATACATCCAACTGTGAATATTTCCGTTGGAATCTTCCTTAATTCCAAGTGGATGAACACCTGGAAAATCATCATCTTCCTCCATCATAAAAAAAGCTATAGGCTGTGTATCTTCAGTAATTTCTGTTTGTGATTGACCAATAGAGAAAAATGAAAATAAAGATATAACAAATAAAACAATAAGAAAAAAAGAAACTGATCTTCTCACATGCGGGTTCTGTTCATTCATATAATAAATCCTTTACATTTATGAAATTATATGTGTAATAAATTACCCAAACTCTGAGCTACTATTTTTTATATATTAAATAGTAATTATTACTATGGTTTTCTAAAACGAAAAAAATATTAAAATTGAATGACTGTAATTAGCAGAAGATAAAATAATTATCAAAATCGGCCATTGACCTTAGTTTATAATTCTGTAATAATTTCAGTAATAAATTAGCTCTGATTTCAGTAATATAAATACTATAATTATGATATGATAATGTTTATCGACTTCACCTACTTGAATGTTTAATTTGGGGTGGAAAAACATATTGAAGTGATAAGTGATCAGCTCCACATGAATAATTAAAGACTTTCACCTCCATAATAATCAAACCGGTTTGACGTCCACTTATCCGTCACCCAGGTTGAAAGGCAAATAATTTATGCTTTCAGCCATCATGGCAGATTTTCCCATGATTGAAGAATAGTGTAATAGAACGTGAATTAGTAGGAAACTAATAAATTTACAAATTGAAGGATCGATAAGAAATATGAAAATTGCCCAATACAGTTCCTTTGGTAAACCATTTGAAGTAGTTGAAATCGTTGAAGTAGACTCAAGAGAGTTAAATGATGAAGAAGTAAGAATTAGCTTGGAACTTAGTTCAATCAATCCAGCAGATCTATTTATGATTATGGGAGCTTACCGGATTAAACCTTCTTTTCCTGCAATACCAGGCAGTGAAGGAGTTGGGAAAATAATTGAAAGAGGATCTAATGTTACAAATTTACAAATAGGAGACAGAGTTGTTATTCCATTTTATGCAGGAGTTTCTACCTGGGGCGAAGAAATCATAATCGAATCATCCAAAACTATTCAAGTCCCTTTAGATAACAAAGCCAGTATCCAACAAATTGCGATGGCCTCCATTAACCCTCCATCAGCATACTATATGTTAACAAAATATGAAAAATTAGAGAAAGGAGATTGGATAATTCAAAATGCTGCTAATTCAGCAGTCGGAAGCTGTGTAATTGGCTTTGCAAAACTATTGGGTTTGAAGACAATCAATATAGTCAGGAGGGAAGAGGTTTTGGAAGAAGTTAAAAATTTGGGAGGGGATATTGTTTTACTCGATGGACCTGATCTAGTAAAAAGAGTAGTAAAAGAGACTGAGAATGCAAAAATAAAATTAGGTCTAGATGCAGTAGCTGGAGATGCAACCCATCGAATTAGTCAGTGTGTTTCAGATTATGGAACTGTTGTTAACTACGGAGCTATGAGTATGAAAAAATGTGAAATTGGAGCGAGCCAAGTAATATTCAAGCAAATTAAACTAGTTGGGTTTTGGTATCATCGATGGACTCAAACTGTTGATCAAAAAGAATTTGAAGAATTAACTTCAATTACAAATTCTGCTATATTTAATGGAGATATAACGGTTCCAATACACAGTATTCACGCACTTTCAGATATTAATAATGCATTAAAAACCTCTCTCAGCGGTAAACTAAATGGAAAGGTATTGATTAAAGGACCTGCCTTTGAATAAGTTAATAATATGTCTTTAGTATTTTTAATTACAATAGATTAACAATTGTTTTTCAGGAATAAACCTAAATTAATAACTCAAAAATGATCACATATGCGAGATGAGCCATTATGATTCCCATACTCATCTTAGACTTCCATTCACTTGGAGCACCCATGAAACTAAGCATCATAATCATTACTCCTGCAAATACAAGTGCGTAGACGATTTCTGATGCAAAACTGAGATCCAATATGTCAATTAAAACTGGATGTAGAATAGTTCCAATACCGAAGTGAACAGCCCATGCCATTTCTTTGGGAACCCCCATCATCTCATTCATTTTTCCTCCCATACCGTCTACTATTAATCGATATTGTGATTGTGGGGGCATTAGACCCATTCTATCTCCAAAGAGTATCATCATTGTCATTACGACAGTACCAACAAAACCTGCTAAATATTCAACCATATTTCTCACTATTTATTTTTTGACAATTAATATTTATTACTCTAATTTAAAAGGATTTTTTACTAAATTCCGTAGTAGCTAATTAGCTACTACCTACAAATATAGTTAACTTGTAATATCAATTTCAATGGGTAACGAGAAAGATTCTGGAAACTCATTTGAGAAAAGAATCCAAAGGATAATAAAAAGAATTGTTTATAGAATTTAATTATAAAGAAGAGATTATTATAAGTTATAAATTTACGATAGTTTTAATGAAAAAGATAAAACAATTTGTAATTCTATTTTTATTGTTTGTATCGACCACAAGCAGTATCGCGAGTAGTAATTTTTCCTCTTGGGGTTATCAACTCCAAAATTATGATTTAGATGACCTTAGACTATCGGATTATGATATATTGGTCTTGGATTATTCAAAAGACGGAACTGATGATGAACAATTTACATCAACAGAAATTGAAACAATACGAACAGGAAAGGAAGGTAGAAAGATTCTAAGTTACATTAGCATTGGAGAAGCAGAGGATTATCGATTTTATTGGGATCCAAATTGGCTAGAATCTTCACCTGAGTGGTTGGATGAGTCGAATCCTGCTTGGCCTGGTAATTACAAAGTAAAATATTGGATTGCTGAATGGCAGGAGATAATTAAAGTATATCTCCAAAAAATTCTTGATATTGGATTCGATGGAATATACCTAGATATTATAGATGCTTACGAGTTCTATGAGAATACAGTGACTAATTCGGACACATTGATGATTGATTTTGTTGAAGGAATTTCCAATTTCACTCGAGCACAAGTCTCAGAATTCATGATAATTCCCCAAAATGGTGAGACAATTGTTAATGATAGGTATTTGCAAATAGTTGATGGTATAGCAAGAGAGGAGGTATATGTAATAGCTACAAATGAAAAAAGGGATGTTGACGAGACAATCGAAATTGAAGGATATCTTGACCAGTTTCTTGATGTTGGAAAGATAGTAATGGTTGTGGATTATGCAAGCAGTGAGGATCTAATTGAATTTGCAACTTCGAGTGCATCTGCAAAGGGTTATTTATCCCTTGCAACTGATGTAGACCTAGATCATTTAGGTCCAAATTTATTAACTGAAGATAGTACAAATTTTTATTTTTTGGGTTTAGCAATTATTCCAATTATTGCAATTTATATAAACAGAAAACAATAATGTATAAGTTCAATCTAACAATCACAAGATCCTTTCTGGATCATTGATAGGCTGGAGTTCAATCTTTTCTAATTCCATTATAGCATTTTGATACAATTGTAAAGCTTCTTTCTTTGTTTTTCCCCATGTTAGTAATCCCTCGATGTGCCCCAACATGCATATCGGACTTTCCAATACTGGTTTTTGTAGATACACTTCTTGAATTGCCTTTGCCATCTCTGGAGTCCCATATTGAACATTCTCAGGGGTTGTTGACATTGCCAATTTCTTATAATTTTCCCACATATCTTTGTTACGTTATAATTCAAATATTTCACTACAATATAAGTATGCAGTCAATTTATTTGAATTATAGGAGCAACTGTCAAAGGCGAATGTATTATTCACTTTAGTTAAAGAGAATCGATCTTAATGAATAAGCTGAACTATATCTACCAAAAAGTTATTTTTATAATTACTAAATGTGAATCTATGCCCATTTCTAATGAAGATGTGATTGTTCAAAACCTTCTAAATAAAATAATTTTTGTAGCCTTGGAAGATGGGATTATTACAGAGGATGAGCTTGCAATTTTGAAGCAAGTAAAAATCGATGTAAAAACGATTAGAGATCGCTTAAAAAGTATAGGAAGTCAATTAGAAGAGAAATCTACGGAAGCAAAATTATTGAATGAATTTTCAAAAGATGTAGTGCAAAATGCATACAATATCTCACAAAATGATCGTGTTATCACAGATGATGAAAGAAAATTGATTAATACACTAATTAAAGCATTGATCAATTAATGAATTGTGTAAGAGGATTTTTCATTGGTACATTTTTGGAATCAGTAGGTATTTTCAATGAGCTCGTTGACAAAAGAATCTTTTAATAATATTTCAAATTTCGGAAAAATGTTTCTTGAATCATATGACGGAAGTAAACCAATACAAAGAAAAAGGAAAAATGTGATTATATGTGGTATGGGAGGATCTGCGATAACTGGAAATTATCTTGAAGCTCTAGCTAATTTTAATAAATCAAAAAATCAAACTCTGGTTTGGCGAAGTTATAATATCCCCTTATTCTTGAATAATGAATGGATTGCAATTGTTATAAGTTATTCTGGAAATACTGAAGAAACACTGTCAATGATTTCACAATTACAGGAAAATGAAATAGAAACATATGTTATTTCATCAGGTGGTAAATTGGAAAAATTTGCAAAAAATCATGATTTAAATTTTACTAAAATTCCTTCAGGGTATTCACCGAGGTTTGCATTACCTATTATTTTTGGGAGAGCATACAGATTAACTGAAATATTACTTAATTTACATCCAATATCTTATCAAATGAGAGATCATATTAATAATTTTGATAATCTCGAGAATCTCTCATTATTAGGACTGATCTCGAATTCAATTTTAAGCAAAATACCAATTATTCTCTCAGATAACGAATTTGCTGTACTATCAATCCGATTTCGAAGCCAACTAAATGAAAATTCAAAATTAATGGCACACAATTATGTTTTACCAGAATTTAGTCATAATGCAATAGTTGGATTTGAAAATTTAAAACATTCGAATTATTGCTTAGTAGTAATTAAAAGTGGAAAATACGAAAATCAAAGAACTAGACTACATAGAGAATTTTTTGAAGAATATGCTAAAAGGAAAAATATTATCGTTTACTCACTTGAATCTAGATTTGATAATCCATTGATTCAGTTGTTAGATATTACTCGCAAATTGGATTATATATCCTACAATATTGCCCTGCTTTCAAATATTGATCCTCTTGCAGTTAAATCGATTGATGAGTTAAAGCGAAATCTAAATAAGAATTGATTACTTAATCAATATCTCATACTGATCGCGCATTTAATCAACCTTAAAATGCGACTTAGTAAGTCATAAGAAAGAATATTTAAGAGGAAACGAGAATGATGAGAAGACGGAGAAAAGAGAAAAGATATGACAGAAGAACTCATTCTAGAGCAATATATTTCCGTTTTTGTACTTTTAAATTTGGGATTAATTACCGTCCTCCTATTCGTATTTCTTAATAAATTGTTAGCACCAAAAAGGGACCAAAAATACAATATTGAAGGTTTGAGTGCATTTGTTGCATATGAATGTGGTGAAATACCAATTGGTGACGCCCACACAAGATTTAACTTCCAATATTATGTATTTGCTCTTGTTTTTGTTATTTTTGATGTTGTTTCTTCATTTCTACTAGTATGGGCATTGATAATTGGAAAATTGCAACTTGAAGGTATGTTTACTGCTTTTGCTTTTTTGGTTGTAATGGCAATTGGATTCATATATTGGTGGAAGCGTGATGCATTGAGGTGGATGTAATTGGCTAATAAAAATCTAAGTCTAGAAGAAATTGAAAAAAAGATTACTTCTGAATTCAGTGATTCTGAAACAAGAATTGATCCTGAAGCCAGATTAAATGTATTTGTTGAAAATTCAAAATTATTGGATGTTGCTAATTATATTAAGCATGAATTAGGATTTAATCACCCAAATATGTGTACCGCTACTGATACCAAAGAGGTAATCGAAGTATTATGGCATGTGGATAATGTAATTGATGATAAAATATTAATTTTACGAACTAACACCGATAGAGACAATAGCATAGTATTTTCTTTGACTCCTGTTTGGAAGGGAATGAACTGGCATGAACGTGAAACCTATGATTTGTTGGGAGTAAAATTTGATGGTCATCCAGATCTAAGAAGATTATTGTTACCAGATAATTGGGAAGGACACCCTTTAAGAGAAGATTACGTTTATCGAAAACCTAATTATCGTAAATTGGAGGACCTTTAGCATGTCTGAAAAAACTGAAATGAATTTATTTATGGGTCCACAACACCCATCTATGCATGGATTATGGGCTATGCGCTTGACAATTGATGGGGAAACAATTGTTGATGCAGATGCACAAATTGGCTATCTTCATAGAGGCTATGAAAAATTGCTTACAAATAGATCTTATGAGCAAGGGATACCAATTTGTGATAGATTGTGCTATGTCGAAAGTCACAGTTGGTCAACCTCTTACACATATTCCATAGAAGGGATCTATCAAATAGAAATCCCAGAAAAGGCAAATTGGCTGAGAGTATTAACATTAGAGTTACAAAGAATAGCTAGCCATTGCCTATGGCTCGCTGCTATGAGTGTTGATATTGGTGCATTAACAATGCTAATATATCCCATGAACGCTCGAGAATTAATATTATATATGCTTGAAAGTATTACTGGTGCGAGATTAACTTATAATTATTGCCGAATTGGTGGAGTTAATGCTGATCTCCCTCATGGTTTTGATAAGAGAATGGAAAAAAGCTTTGAAGAATTCAACAGATTACATTTTGAGTTCCTTGATTTGCTCGAAGAGGCTCAAATATTTCGAATACGAACAGAGGGGATTGGATTACTTACCAAGGAAGAAGCTATTGAAAATGGGTGTGTTGGACCCGTACTAAGGGCTAGTGGGGTCAATTATGACGTTCGAAAAAACGATCCATATTTTGGATACGATCAATTAAAATTCAAAATTCCAGTGAGAAATGAAGGTGATTCTTTTGCCAGATACAGAGTTCGAATTGAGGAAATGCAAGAATCAATAAATTTATGTTGGCAAGCGTTTGATAAATTAAATGAACTTAAGGCAACCGATTCATTTAGACTTGATAAAGTTCCCCGAAGACCTCCTGCAGGAGAATTATATAGAAGAATCGAATCGGGAAGAGGTGAGGCTGGATATTACATAAAATCAGATGGGACAACAATTCCGAAAAGGGTTAAAATTAAAAGCCCTGTATTCTCCAATTTATCAGTTTTAACCGAATTAGTAATAAATGGTAAATTAGCAGATATTCCAGCGATTATGGGGTCGATTGATTTATGCGTTGGAGATCTAGATCGTTAAAATTAATTACTTTATGTTAATAATATTTCAAAAATTCTCATTAATTCAGGTCCTGAGGTATCACTACCAATTAGAATACCATTTTTGTTTCCTACAATTCCAGGTCTAGGATAAGGAGTACCTCTATTTATGGTAACCACATCTCCTCTCGTTTTGAATAAATCAGACAACCATTCAAGCTCCTCATATGCTATCATCGGATGTGTTAGAAATCCATTATCATTTCTAAAAATCATTGAACCAACTAAAGGATTATCAATTAACTTCTTTTGAACAATCTCTACATCTAAGAAATCTTGTAGTAAATTTACATCATCCGAAGTAAACTCACTATGTACAACTGCAATTGAATCATTGCAAACAATTGAATTTCCTAATGCAGTAATTTTAGAATCAAAAACATGAGTCTGAACATCATCTGGGAGATTGGTTGTAATAGCTTCATATTCATAATCTGAAATTAGATCGGGTAAAATTAAATTGTGGGAATTTCCGCAGGCAAATAATCCAATTAAATTGCAATTTGCAATTGTTGTATTGATAATTGGAACTGATAGTGTGTTCTCAACAATTTTCTGTGTCTTTGTTTTAATTGAGGAAGGGAATATAGAATAGGTGTTTGTCGAGACGGCAAAAATTCCAATACTTGAATTACCTAATAAGTCAATGGAATTTAATCTATTCATTTTTATCACTTTAAAGAAATTTTGAATTAATCCTCAGATTCTTCTTCAAATTCTTCTTCGCTTTCTAATTCAGATTCAATCGGTATGGATGGTCCTTCTGAAATTTCTGGTTTGAATACTTGATCTGCATCTGATCCAACCAAATAGACCTCCACAGTTGGTCAACCTCTTACACATATTCCATAGAAGGGATCTATCAAATAGAAATCCCAGAAAAGGCAAATTGGCTGAGAGTATTAACA
>MDVR01000101.1 GCA_001940725.1 Candidatus Heimdallarchaeota archaeon LC_2
GATTGTTGGTCCTACTGGGGGAGATTAATCATTCCATTTTTTGCTAATTTGGATTTCATATTAATAATAAATTAGAACCAGTTGTGGACCAACTGACAAAGCCAAGACGATTCAAGAAGTCGTTTTTGCTGCTTATACTGATACAATACAAACCTGATGCGATATTGGTATCATTAGGACTCGATGCATTAGAAGATGATCCTTATGGTGTCCTTTCAATGACCCCTGATGGTTATTTTGAAATAGGGAAAAGAATTGGGGAGGCAGGTACTGGAAGTGGGGCACTAACCTCATACCTATCCCAGATTGTTGGTCCTACTGGGGGAGATTAATCATTCCATTTTTTGCTAATTTGGATTTCATATTAATAATAAATTAGAACCAGTTGTGGACCAACTGACAAAGCCAAGACGATTCAAGAAGTCGTTTTTGCTGCTTATACTGATACAATACCTGGTGTTGAACATGGTTTTGAAACCGTAACATACTATGATCCGCCGAATCTAACTTTTCCATTCGGATCTTACATTTGTGTCGTTGATATTGATAAAGGGACTGGAGAGATAAAGGTTAGAAGATTCATGGCAGTTGATGATTGTGGAAATATTATTAACCCAATGATCGTCGAAGGTCAAATTCATGGAGGTTTAACTATGGGTCTTGCTCCGGCTTTATTTGAAGAATTAGTTTATGATGATGCAGGTAATATATTAACTGGGTCATTTGGAGATTATTTAGTACCCACTGCAGTTGAAAGCCCTCATTGGGAGACTGATAAAACCACTACTCCCTCTCCTCATCATCCAATTGGTGCTAAAGGAATTGGAGAGTCTGCTACCGTTGGAGCTCCACCGGCCATTGCAAACGCAGTGGTAGATGCACTATCTCATCTAGGAGTCACACATATAGATATTCCAATTACACCAAACAAAGTATGGAGTATCTTAAAAGAAAAAGGTGTAGTTGAATAATTTTGGATGTAATCTTGATTTCTTCTTCAGAATTATGAGAAGGTAGAAGTCCAGATTACTTGCCTATTCAACTTTTCCTAACTGATTAATTTAAGAATAACAGGAAATTAATTCGAGGTGTTAAAAATATGGATGTAACTATAAATGAAAAATTTCAAGTAGAAGAGCCAATAGAAAAAGTTTGGAATTTTTTTATCAATCCTCATAAAATGGTTGTATGTATGCCTGGAGCTGCATTAACTGAGGAAATAGATGAAAGAAATTTTAAAGGAAATATTAGTATAAAAATTGGTCCAATTTTAACAAAATATGATGGACTGGCAACAATTGAGGAACAGGACCCAGTTGCAAAAAAATTAAAACTAGTAGGAAATGGTATAGATTCAAAAGGACAGGGAAGTGCTTCAATGGTTTTAACAGGCGAACTGCGGGAACTAGATAATAAAACTACTGAAATAAAAACTAGCATGAAAGTCTCAATTACAGGGAAAATAGCTCAATTAGGATCAAGAATGATTAAAGCTGTTTCAAAAGAAATGTTTAATAAATTCAGAGCCAATTTGATCGAAAATCTGGAGAAATCCGAAGACGAGCAGTTAATTCAAACAGAATCCAAACCTATTGGTGCTATGACATTAGTGCTCATAGTGACCCTGAAAGCGATCACAAGTCCGTTTGTAAGATTTTTCAAATGGATTACAAGGAGATCCTCTTCAAAATCAGACCATAAGCAAAATGTTTCTGGTTAATTATTTCTTTGCGAAATCATGAGGATAGTAAATTGTACTCAAATGGAACTAAAAATACTGATATTTTGAACCTTAAGCAAGGATTTGAAGAACTAAATTATATCACGGATGAAGGATTAGTTACAAGTATTTATCTACTAAGAAAACTCGGTCGACCATTGCTATTAGAGGGGAATGCGGGAGTTGGGAAAACAGAAGTTGCTAAATCGTTAGCATCTTTGTTAAACGTGGATTTGATAAGGTTACAGTGTTATGAAGGTCTGGATATCAACTCATCAATCTATGAATGGAATTACCAAAAACAGTTATTAGCAATTAAAATGCAGGAAGGTGAAAATATATCTATTGAAGAGAAAGAGAAGCATATTTTCAGCCATGATTTCATATTAGAAAGACCCTTGCTCAAATCAATTCAATACTCAAATTCATCTCCTGTATTGCTTATAGATGAGATTGATAGAGCTGACGAAGAATTTGAAGCTTTATTACTTGAATTACTATCCGATTTTCAAATAAGTATCCCTGAAATGGGGACAATAAAAGCAAAATACCGACCTTTAGTGATACTAACGTCAAATAGAACTAGAGAACTAAGTGACGCTCTAAAAAGGCGATGTCTTTATCATTGGATAGATTATCCAGATATGGATAAAGAAATCAAAATTGTTAACAAAAAAATCCCTAACTTGAAATTAGATTTAGCCACACAAGTTGTACGTTTTATTCAATTACTTCGATCCATCGAATTTTCTAAAACTCCTGGGGTTGCTGAAACGCTAGATTGGGCTTCTGCATTACTTGTTTTGGACATAGATCAGTTGGATAAATATAATGTTGAATTAACAGTTGGTTCCATTTTAAAATCAGTTGAAGATATTAAAAAGTTAAAAGATGAAGGTATTGAGAATCTCATAGCGAAATCGATTTCATAGTAAACCTTCCTAATAGGGCTGTAAAATGATAAATGAGTTAATTGAATCCATTGTCGCTTTTTGTGATTACTGTAGAAAGAATGGATTAAACATAGGTATTAAAGAGACATTAGATGCATTTGAGGTTGTAAAACTAGATTTATTTTATGAAAAAGAAATATTCAAATGGAGCTTACGAACAGTCTTTTGCAATTCAAAAGAAGAATTCGATAAATTCGTTGGATTGTTTGAAAATTACTGGTTAAAGTCTGGGAAAATAATACAGAAGGTTGTAAATCAAAATAAATCCGTTCTTGAGATAAAAATAACTAACCAAATTCTGTCCATTTTACACAACCAAGATTCAGTTGTGGAGGATTCAACAGAGAAAGAGTCAAGCGCGAGCTCAGTTGAACTTCTTAGAAAAACTGATTTCACTAAGATTTCAATAATCGAGGAAGATAGGCTTATTTATATTGCAGAACAATTATGGAAAAAAATGAGTCTTAGAATAACCCAAAGATATAGAAAATCAAATAGAAGAAAGCTAATTGATATTCGAAAAACAATTAGGTATAATATTAGTAAAGGTGGGACACCAATTAATTTACAGTACAAGGCAAAGAAAAAGGTAAAACCTAAAATAACGATATTTCTTGATGTTAGTGGATCTATGGATCGATATAGCTTCTTTCTACTTCGCTTTATTTTTATTCTACATAAATTTTTTCAAAAAATCACAACATTCATTTTCAGTACAAGATTAATGAATATAACCAATTTATTGAACAAACCTAAATTGTCTGAGGTTTTATTATTATTAGAAGACGAAGCAAATGTTTGGTCTAGTGGGACTACAATGGGTGACTGCTTTGAAGAATTTAATTACGAATATGGAAACAGGATCCTATCAGGTAGACCCGTGGTCATTGTTTTCAGTGATGGGCTAGAAACTGGTAATGTGGAGCATTTATACAATCAATTATCAAAGATAAAATCTAAGGCAAAAAAGCTTATATGGGTAACTCCTCTTCTGGGTATGCAAGATTATCAACCTATTACTAAAGGCTTGACTGCAATTCTACCATTATTCGATGAATTCACATCAGCTCACAATGTTGATAGTCTGTTAAAATTGGAGAAGTATCTTACAGATGTTTTATGAGTTCATTGATCAAGTTATTGATCTTAGGAATAAAAATGAATCATACGCTATTGCTATCGTTACAGGACACAAGCCTCCTATATCTGGTAAACGAGGAGATAAGGCAATAATATTTGAAGATGGACGAATTCTTGGTTGGATCGGTGGTGGCTGTACTCAGTCAGTTGTAAAACAAGAAGCAAAAAAAGCCTTAAAAGAAGGAAAATCGAGAGTTGTTAGAATTACTCCAAACAAAACCTCAGAACCAATGTTCGGTGTTATTGAATACAATATGACCTGTCATAGTGGAGGAGATATAGAAGTGTATATTGAGCCAGTACTACCCCAACCCCAATTAATCATTATGGGCAAATCATTAGTTGCCCAAACATTAGCTAAATTAGGTAAAATTCTAAATTATACCATTATTATAATCGCTACTGATACCCATGCTGATTTGTTCCCTAACGCAGATCACACCTATAATTTACTTGATTTTAATTTGGAAAATTTACCCGATGCCTCCTATAAGTTTGTTATTGTGGCAACACAAGGAGATCGGGATGAAGAATCCTTAGAAAAAATATTACAGATGGAATCATCCTATATTGCATTTGTAGCAAGCAGAAAAAAAGTAACAGAGGTATTTAATTATCTGAAATCAACTGGAATCGAAGATTCAGTAATCAACCAAATAAAGGTTCCAGCAGGGATTGATATAAACGCTAAACATCCAAAAGAAGTTGCTGTCAGTATTCTTGCTGAAATTATTTCAAAATTGCATAGTGGTCTCGATCCCATAATTAATTCTGGGATTGAAAACAAAACTGTTCTTGATCATACGAATGATGAAAAAGCCTTGTGTCCAATTTGTGATATGATGGTGGACAAAGAAATATCAATTATGATAGAATATAAGAATCAGAAACTATATTTTTGCTGTAAGGGATGTGAAAAATCTTTCTTGAAAGAACCAGAAGCTTACTTAATCCAATAAGATTAAGAAAGATTTTCAAGTTTATTAATGTAAATGGAAAGTAAGGGACAGTTAATATGATATCAGCTTTGTTATTGGCAGCAGGTGAATCAAGAAGAATGGGGGATTCAAATAAACTAACATTAACCTTGGGGACGAAATTATTAATAGAAAAGACAACTGAAACTTTGATTGATTCTGATGCGAGTGAAATAATTGTTGTCATCGGTCATGAGGAAGATAAAATATCTAAGATTTTAGAAAAATATACTACTTTGAAAATTATCGTGAATAAAAATTATAGAAAGGGGATGACCACATCAATTCAACATGGAATTAAATTCACTAGCAAGAATTCAACAGGTTACATGATATGCCTTGCTGACATGCCTCTAATTGAAACAGAAGAAATTAATGTATTAATTCAAAGTTTTCAAAGTTCAGTAACAAAAAATCCAAAAACCATCATGATACCAGTCTTTAACAAGAAATCAGGTAATCCAGTCATATTTTCGGCACAATATAGAGATGAGATATTGGCTCATAAAGAATTAAATGGTTGTAAAGGTATCGTAAAGCGGAACAATCTACATGTGAAAAGGGTTAATATGAAAACAAACCACTTCATTGTTGATATTGATACTATGGAGGAATATCGTGACATTTTATCTAAGAATTCACCCTAGAAGAAACGTTTTTATTTTCCATACAATGTAAAAGAATTGGATTAGAATATGTCAAAAGAATTTCTAAATAAACTTGCTGAGATGGGAGAAAGTAAGGAACCTTTTGTGTTGGCGACTGTAATAGATACCGAGGGATCCTCCTCCGCTAAACCCGGTTCAAAGGCGATTTTCGATAAAAACGGTAAGAGAGTAACTGGGTGGGTTGGTGGTGGTTGTGCCGAAAGTGAAACGAGTCATGAGTCGATCAATGCTATATTAGATGGAAAACCGAGAATAATTGACATAGATTTAGATGATGAAGTATTAGGTGCTGGAATGCCTTGCGGAGGCAGTATGCGTGTGTATGTCGAACCCTATCTAGTAAAATCCGAATTATTAATCATTGGGCATGGACGAATTACAGAGGTTTTATCAGAGCTTGGATCCTTATTAAACTTTACAGTTACCATTAATGACCCAATTGCAAATAAAGAATCGTTTCCAAATGCGGATAATATAATTAACAAGAATTATGAAGATCTGGATATTGGTAGGCAAACCTATGTTATTGTTGCGACACAACACAAGGGTGACCATTTTTCTCTGAAAGAAGCTCTGAAAAGCGAATCTCCATATGTAGCGCTCATTGCTAGTAAAAAGCGTACACAAATTACCTTTCAATATTTGCTTGACACTGGTGTACCCGAAGAATCAATAAAAAGGGTACGAGCACCTGCAGGATTAGATTTGGGTGGATCAACACCTGAGCTAGTAGCCCTAAGTATCATAAGTGAAATTGTTAGCATAGAAAATGGAGGTACAGCCAAACCATTGATGGAAGTCAAAGGTACAAAACTCCAAAGCCCTGTTAGCACAAAATCAGATTGAACAAATTGATTAAAGCAAGATCTTGCAACATTTTTCCAATAAAAAAAAGTAATGCGGTCAATAATACAAACTTTTGGTGAAATTTAATGAACGGGTCTAATATTGTATATTAAATATAAATTTCAGTAGTATTTTTGCAAGATAAAATTTTAAGAAACTGGAAATACATATAAATTAACAAAAACAAGTAATCTTATGTCTGTAGAATTCTCATTAAGTGTTGATGCTAGAAAAATGAACTGTCCATTACCAATTTTGAAAATGAAAAGAGCGATTGATACTCTTGAAATTGGCCAAAATTTAGAATTAATCGCAACAGACCCAGGTTCAGTTGCAGATGTTAATGCATGGTGCAGACAAACTAAACATGAGCTTCTTAGTGAAAAGCAAGAAGGAATTGAATATTTCTTTTACGTAAAGAAGACACACTAAATCAAAGATTACGATCACCCAATCAAACACTAAATCAAATAATAAATTTAGTTCCTACGCTGTTTTGCATAAAAGAATTTGGAAGTTCAGTTGCGATTCTATGTATTGCCTTGTACCCAGTACAATGTCCTGGAACTATGAATGATGGATTAATATGTTTCAATTCTTTTACTGTTGGTTCAATTATAGGTTCAAATATTCTCCCAGTCAAATGAAATCCTCCCATCACAAAAAATATCTTGTCAATTCCAGTTAAAGCAACAGCATTTCTTATGATATTTATTATCCCAGCATGTCCACAACCTGTAATTATGACTAAGCCTTTATTTCTAACATTAATGATAAGACATTGATCATCACAAATAATCGGGTCTGGTATCCATTCACCATTACGTTTGGACCAATGAATAGGAAATCCTTTTTCAAATATGCCTTAATTGTAACAAGACTCCATTAATTGAAGAGGATCAAATTGAAACTGATGAAATAATACAAACACCTGAACATTGTGAAATTTCAATGATTATCTGTTTATAATTATAATTGAAATATCCAGTATTTGATTTCTATACCCATCTCAAAAAATAAAATATATCTCTCGATCAATTAATTGATTGAAAAATGTTTATTATCAAATATATTTAACGATGAACCATTCAATGATTGAAAAAAGTATTGCATTAAAAGTACACTCTTTTTTTTTTATTTTAATTATTTCCAAAACATTTAGTCATAATATATATAAGTCTTGAATCTTACTTGTTATTGATACTAAATGCCGAAACAGATTGTAACGTCATTTAATGAATTTTTTCAACAGGAGTTGAACTGTGAAGTATTGGTTCAAAGTCTATATGATCTAAATCATCTTGAATTTAGTTTGTACTGTTCATTATTGCAGTTAGGCAAAGCTGATGTAACAATATTAATGGAAAAAGCAGGAAGAAAGGATCGAACAATGGTAAATCGTGCCTTAACTTCCTTGCTGGACAAGGACTTATGTATGAGAGATAAAAAAAGTCAACCTGGACAAAGAGGATATTGGTACATATATTCTGCAACTCCACTAATCATTCTCAAAAAGAAATTATTGAGAAAATTGGAAAAATGGTATGATTACACAACAGATGCAATAATGGGGATAGAAGAAAGATTTGACGAGGTATATGGTTCAATTAACAATAAATAATATTTTTAATGTTATAAGAGATTTCCATCAATTTTTATGTTAGGAGTTTGTAAATTTTAATAATTAGCTTTTTTTAATCTTAATTTTTTTATTTGTTCATTAAAAATTTTGGTTAATCATCCTTTAATAATACGATATTCTTTCAAAACTATTACTTTCGTCAGAAAAGCTTAAAGGATAAAGAACCCTTTTTCACTCACGATGGACATAGTAGAACGACTAACTCCGGATTCGGATATAAAATCAACTCTTGAAGGTTTACAGATGCCGATCTTCGCCACTATCTTATACACAATATTATTAATTTTTGTGAATTTATGGGATGGAGATAAAGATAATTATGCATTAGCATATGTAGGTCAAACAGCTTTGGGCTTTCCCGGCTCAACAGCCTTCCTGTTAACAATAATCCTTCTTTCATTCTGGATAGGGATTGCAGCCATTAATGATGGTGGAAACATTGGTGATGCTTTAGTAGGATCTGCAATAGTGGGTTTAGTATTCGGGCTTCTTAATGCGATGTTTTTTGAATTCTTCATTGAAACTGAACAATATAATGATGGTATTTTTGTTGATGGAGACTTTTGGTTATATACTTTTTATCTCGCCTTTTTATTCATAACATTTGGTATAATTGGTGCAGGATTAGCTGAAGATATGCTGGGTGAAGCAGATAAACCAGCTAAAGCTCCAGCTAAAGCTCCAGCTAAAGCTCCAGCTAAAAAGAAAACAACTAAGAAAGTAACGAAAGCAGAAGATTAATCTTTAAATCATACATATAAAGTAGATCCTGCTTCACATTTAATATAATTCAAATAGTCAATATAGTATATATCTAACTTCACTTGCTCTGAAATCCATTTTAATGACATACTACATCAATATTAAATATTCTAGTTCAATGTTTCTTATTACGAGATTTGAACCTTCGAGAAATCGGCAACCATTGAATCGATTTTTCAAAATTCGATCTAAATCTCGCCATAAACAATTGCCTTTGTGCATAGAAATCTGCAAAGGGAATTGGTGGAGATGTCGTTTTGAATATTATTATAAATCCTAAAAATCTAATAATTGTGGAAATTAAAAATAAAAATTGATTATTTGGCAAAACAAAATCAATAAGGATACCTCCTAAAACAGCT
Source organism: Candidatus Heimdallarchaeota archaeon LC_2 (assembly GCA_001940725.1). The sequence goes on from MDVR01000101.1 coordinate 9,071, forward strand.
GCAAAAAAAGCTAAAAATGCGGTGGCTGATCCATAACCTGCAATTATGGTGCTTCTTATTTTTGGATTTACATAATCAACAAGAAGAGTTAATGTGGTCGAATTAAGAATCCCCCATCCTATACTTGCTATAAAAAAAATCCCCATCCAAAATAAAAATGTTGATGAAAAATAAGTCTCTATCCACTCTGGCTTCATGGAGAGTGCAAAAACAGGAACACAGGCAAGCAATAAACCGATAATAATGAGCTTCTTTCTATCAACAAAATCAATGAAAGGAAGTAATACAAGAATTACTAGAACTTGACTTATAGAATTAAAACTCAACATCAAAGCAAGTTCTGAATTTTTAAATCCCCATTCTCTGTTTAATTCTACAATAAAAAAAGGTCCACTAAGAGCAAAACCGATATTAAAAACCAACATTCCAAATAAATATTTGATTAAACCAGGTGAAAGTTTCATTAGTTGAATTATTTCTTTTACTGAATAATCTAAATTAGCTCTATCTTTGACCCTAGCATAGAGAATTTGTTCGTCTCTCACATATTTTGGATTGAATTCAGGTACATATCTCAAATACATAAAAAATGCAACAACGAAAATTCCTGCAGCAATATAATGAATTAGGTGTGAATAATCAAATCCAAATCTATCATATACTACACCTACAATGGTAATTGATGTTGACACACCAAATAAATTAATAGCCATGAAGTAATTCTGGGTCTTTCCACGATTTTTTACTGGAAAATATGCTGTTCTTAAGAAATAATCACTATTAGCAAAACCACTATTTGACAATCCATTTACTGCACGGGAAATTCCAAACACGCTTGATGAGGATGTGCTTGCCATTGAGAGAGCAGTTGCTGTGTTTACCGATAATGAAGCAATTGATAACTTTTTGGGAACTTCAAATTTATCTATAATTTTACCCCAAAAAATCTGAAAAGAACCTAAGAGGCTTATGATACCTACGAATAAACCAAGTTCGAAATTGGACCCTCCAAAATGGAGAAAAACTAACGGAAAAAAAGTACCAATTAATCCCTCCGCAAATCCGAGCAAGAATGTTAGTACAAACCAAGGTTTTCTATTGAATCCCTGTTCTTCATTTGTTGAACTCAAGTCTAAACAAAAATGATCTCTTCAATCATATAAATACATACATAGGTACAGGCTATCCACAAAATCTATACATTTTGTACTGTTGACGAAGTAATGATTTTCAAGACAGTAACGAAGATAACATATGGATTTCAATTTTGGGAAGATGAATGAAGAAGGATGGATTACTTCAAAAATTAATAAGAAATGAATGTGTAAGTAATTAAAATCCTGATTCTGGTAATGAAATGAGATCTGTAAATACATTAATTGATTACTTTGAATCATATGATATTACAAATCATGAGGTCTTTAAAACAAATGATGAAAGAGGTAACTTGTTTATTAAAATTCGATCGATCGATCGAAAAACGATCTACATCTTCTCTTGCAACTGTTTGAGCTAATACTCGTGGGCTGAAATCGTAAAAACGGGCTGATGGACATGCTGCTACACAAAGTCCACATTCATAACAACCGTAAAGGTAACCAGAATATCTCCCGTCACTTTTCATTTGATTAAATAAACGTTATTTTTCACTGTAAGGAACGTCTGCATACTTGGTTGAAAGGATATTTCCGAAACCAACCGCATTTAGCTTCTCTTTTGTATGTGACTCTAGTGCAAGTTCACTTGTCATGTCTAACAAATCCTCAACTTAGTGAATATTAATTAAGTCTTGCGGGAAAAAGCACATACTTTTTTTAAATTGTATTAAAATAATAAAACATTTGATTTTTGTTGATATTTATTATAAAAGTGTGCAAAAGACTATCAAAAATAGTTGTCTATTGATTGATATTAATTCGAATTATCGCTCGATCCTTCTAAAATAATCCGAAATTCGTGCAATTAATACGATTTATAACAAATGAAAATAATATGTGTAAGTTCTAAAAAAGTGAAAGTTATTTAGTTAAATTAGATTAAGTATTTCCGATTCTTTACTAATTTCAAAACTGGAATTAATGCTATCATAAATGGATATATTGGAAAGGGTGAATCATTACTACTAGATGAAGTAGAACTCTCAGAGCTATGATCAACTGTAGGGTAGTTTGGATAACCAGGGATCTCTTCAGGACAAGAAGTAGGTGGTGTTCCATCTAAGGCGTTTTTCATAATTCCAAAAATATGAGCGTTATTATATTCACAGCTTGTATCGATGTATTTGTCAACTCCTGCACCAAACGCAATGAAAGGTACATTTACTCCCGAATGGGAACTTGTAGGCATTGTAGCATTTATTTGATTCGCCCTAGTCAATCGAATTTGTCTTTTCGCTTCTTCCGTAGATGCATCACTTGGCAATTGACTGTCTAAATCGTCGACATCATCGATTCTTAAATGCCCAGTTTCATGATCCGCAACAATTATCACCAATGTATTAGAATTGGTTTCAACCCATTCATGTACCAATTTAATTGATTCATCAAAATGTATTGTTTCTAAGGCATTTTTTGGAACATCTCGATCATGTCCTGTAAAATCGATTAATCCAGCTTCGATCATTGTAAAATAACCATTGGTACTTTGGCTCATTAAATCCAAGGTAACAGATACCATGTCAATCAATCGAACCTCATTTTCTAGGTCAATATCGGCTTCATAAGAAAATTCTGTACTGGAAAAAATGCCAGCTATTTTTGTTGACGTTACACTCAGTAGTTCAGTTTTCGTCAGTGCTTTTGTATAGCCTAAATCCACCAATGCTGTATCACTTGGTAAGAAACCACTTCCTCCACCCATTATAATTTCAATATTCGCCGCAAAAATTCCCTCCCTTATATCTGCATAATTAGTTCGACTATTTGTATGAGATGCGAATGCAGCTGGTGTTGCATGGTAAAATGGCATATTAGTAATTAATCCTGAATCTTTACCTAAAGTTTCTGCGTATTCTAATATTGTTTGAACTGAATTCCCTTCAGGATCCATGCCTAAATATTTATTTTTGGTTTTTATTCCTGATGCAAATGCAGTTGCTGAAGCTGCAGAATCAGTGACTTCATCATTTGAACTTGCAGTTGAGATTGAAGAGCTAATAAATTCTGCAGATTGCATAAATAATCCATTTTCAATTCCGTATTCAACATAACTTGCAAGTCTTAACTGTTCAAATCCCATCCCATCACCAATTAGGAGGATTATATTGTTTACCTTTTCTCCCCCTACAGCTTGATTTGTTATGGGTGAAGTAGTAATTATGAAAATCAGACCGATAATAAAGAAATTTGATTGCATTTTGTGATATTATAAATATTTAATACTTAAAATTATTCTAAATAACAGTAAATTTTTATTTATTTCTCAACTCTTACTAGTTTTCTGAGTTTTAAATCTGAAAAGTCATGAAATTAGTAGTGGTAATGTTTGAATAATGAGAATAATAAATTAACATTGTTTGAATAAATACATCACAGAAAAGTAACGCAGCTAATATTGTCTTACTATTACTACTTAGAATTTATAAATTATTAATACAAGACTAAAATAATAGAAAAAATTCATTTGATGAGGATATTATGTAATGGTGGACCAAAACAAAATCAAAAAGATTGCAAACTCAATTGATAAGCTCATCTATGACTTTATTCCTGAACTAGAGGGTCCTAGGATTTCAGAAAATGATAAAATAAAAATTGTTGAGGATACCCTATCTGATTTGGCCCATAATGATCCAACAAAATCAAAATTATTTGTTGCGTTACCACAAACATTCATCGCCGACTTTGTTTGCAAAAATAAAAATGAAATAAAGGATCGACTACAATAATTTTCACTTTTTTCCCACTCCGTGATACTTATTAAATGGATCATGATTTGACATTATATGGTTATTGATGGAAATGATGAAGTGATTTTCCAAGAAATAATATATAAATTATCGACAAGTAATAAACATGTTTCTGAAGGTAATATGATGTCTTCACCCGGTATTAAATATAAAACCAAGGTTTTTGCGTTTTATCATAAAAAATCAATGATTTTCAAATTAGGGAAGGGATATGATATAACGGGATTAGGTGTAAAGAAATATAAATTTCTAAATCCTTTCAGAAATAAACCTCCCATGACTGCATGGTTTGAGGTTTCTGCAACTGAGGTCCATAAATGGTCCGATCTAGCTGAAATTGCAATGAATATTATGAAATCAGAAATCAAGTAGTTGATTATTATGGCAAACGATAAATTTGAAGAAGAAATAAAATCAAAGCTCGAGTATTTAGGTATAATAACTACAAGGAATATGTTTGGAACGATGGCTTTTGCTCAAGATGGAGTGTATTTTGCTTCGATCTCAAAAGGAAAATTATATCTTAAAGTTAATGAAATTAGTATAATAGATTTTGAAAGTTACAATATGAGGGCATTCACCACTCGTGGTAAGTCATTGAATTATTTTGAGATACCACTTGAAATATTGGGTGATGAAGATCTGTTTCAAAAATGGACAAATAGAGCATTGAAGGCTGCAATTGATAAAAATAAAAAATAAAAACTGGTTCAGAGTTCTCATCATTTTGTCTTATAATTATAGAACTAAAACAGTCTATCTTCATTATATTTCCACAATTAATTTTAAAAAGCGGTATTTTCTGACTCAGAAAGGAAAAGAAATCTGAATTTGTTTGAATCAAAGGTAGGGGTTCAAAAGCTAAATTTTCAAAAATTATTGCAAAATTTAAAATTTGTTGAGTAGAGTTCTTATCTTTTCATCTTTTATACGATTATTGATATGAAGAAGCTTTTGATTTAAATTCTACAAATTTGAAAATTACGTATGTATGAAAGTAAATACTTTATTGAAAAAAATGAGATTAAGGGTATAGATTGGATACCTAGAGGATTCTTCATTTTTGTTGCAGCTTTGTTTATTTTATTGTCTGTTGATGTTTTTTTGGAAGATTATACTCCTCTTGAAACAGTTGCAGGGCTCTTTTTTCAAATCTTACCAGGATTTTTCATCGCAGGTATTCTTAAACTTACTTGGAAAAGAGATTTTTTGGGTTTTGCTATCTTCTTCCCACTTGGAATATTTGTGTTCTTCGTCTTCAACCCAAATTATAACGTTGTTTATGGGATACTAATATTGGGAATGAGTTTGATCTATTTCAAATCATGGCTAAATACGGTTAATGATAAAGCTAAATTGTCTGACCTTCATTAATCGCCCTATCCTTTGAAGTTTGATCGGTAAATTACAATAATACGAAGTAGTTAGGTAATCTATGTATATTTAGAATAAGTCCCGATTATTATGAATTCTGATGAATTACTTGATATTATTAAATCAAGAAGATCAATTCGTGACTATAAATCAGGTATTATTCCAGTTGATATTGTACAAAAATTAATCGAAGCTGCTCAATGGGGGCCAACTGCAGGTAATTTGCAACCATTGGAGTTAATTGTGATAAAGAATGATGATAACAAGTTGGCATTAGTAAGTGCTGCCGGGGGCCAAGAGTTTTTAGGTGAATGCTCAATGGTCTTCGTAATGGGTGCAAATATACCTAGAACTAGTTCTAAATATAAACAAAGAGGAATCGATCTCTATTGTTTACAAGATATCGCTGCAGCAACTCAGAATGTATTATTATTAGCCGAATCTTATGATATTGGTTCTTGTTGGGTGGGTGCCTTTAATGAAAAGGAAGTCAGTAAAATATGTCTTCTTCCTGATCATATTCGACCAACAGTTATGATCGCACTAGGATTGAAAGATACCACTGTTGAGACAGTTGAAAGGCCACGAAGAAAAAAGAGTGATTTTGTTCACTTAGAGCTA
>MDVR01000102.1 GCA_001940725.1 Candidatus Heimdallarchaeota archaeon LC_2
ATTGTAAACTCTTTGATAATACCACCCAACACATCTAATTGAACACGAATTTGATCCATTGAATTTCTTTCACGAACTGTGACTGTATCATCTTCAAGACTATCATAATCAATTGTGACAACTAATGGAATTCCTATTTCATCTGCTCGGGCGTATCTTCTTCCTATCGCGCCCGATTGATCATAGAGTGCATCTACTCCCAAATCTTTTAATTCCCAAAATATCTGCTTTGCTACCTCAGCAAGTCCATCTTTCTTCATTAATGGTACTACAACAACTTCCCAAGGTGCGAGTGCATTAACAAAATCAAACCAAGTCCAATCTCTTCCAGTTGGCTGATATGATGAAAGTAAAATTGCATAAATTAATCGATCCACTCCCATTGATGGTTCTATTACATGAGGAATTATCTTTTGTCCATCTTGATCAATATGCATTTTAGTTTTCGAATATTCTTGATGTTTTAGTAAATCATAATTGGTTCTATATGCCAAACCAATGCATTCAACAATTCCAAATGGAAATTGGATTTCCAAATCATAATTTGCTTCACTATAATGTGCTCGTTCATGTGTTAATAGCTCTCTAAACCAATATTGTTTCTCTTTAATTCCTAGAGCATCAACAAATTCTGCTTCTTTTGCTATATAATAGGCTAAATATTGATTTAATATAATTCCCTTGCTTACTGCTTCCTTTAATGAAATCATTTCAGGTCCTGAATTTGATTCTTGAGCTTCTTCGGAATACATGTTAACTTCAATATCTGCAATTTCATCCCATGAAGGATGGCTATTCAAATCTGCTGGATCAACAAACATTTCAATTTCCATTTGTTCTAGTTCACGCAAACGTACTAAGAAATTTCTAGGGGAGATTTCATTTCTAAATGCTTTACCAACTTGAGCAATCCCAAACGGTAGTTTTGCGCGCATGGAGTGGGAAACCCTTCGAAAATTTAGAAAAATATTTTGAGCAGTTTCTGGTCTGAGATATCCTTTAACTCCACCAACAGAACCTATACTGGTTTCAAACATCATATTGAAATCTCTAGGTTTACTTAATTCACTCTTACAATTTGGACACGCAATCTGTTCTTTTTCTAGTATTGCACTAAGTTGATCTAATGATTTCCCTTCAACATTCTGTTTTGTTTGCTCTAAAATTAAATGATCTACTCGATACATGCTTTTACATTTAGAACATTGAGTCATTGGATCATTGAAACTGTCAAGGTGTCCTGAGGCTGCAAATACTTTTTCGGGAAGAACTAAGGATCCGGATATTTCAAAAACATTTTCTTCAGAACTAATAAACATATCACGCCATAGATTGATTAAATTTTGTCTAATCAAAGATCCAATGGGACCGAACTCATAGAACCCAGCTACTCCACCATATATTTCTGCTGATGGAAAAACAATTCCTCTCCTAAGACATACCTCAATAATTTCTTCTTGTAATGAGGGTTTATTCTTATGTTTCTTTTTGGCCATGATTTTCTCAATTTGTTTAATTTGTCTTATTTAAATAAAACTAAAGATTGTGATCTTCTATAATATCATAAAATGTCTAGATAATCATTAGCAAAATTAGGGAATAATTAAGATTTAGAAAATTTACAAGGATTACAAATTTATTTGAGGATATTTAGCTGTAAAAGAACACATCCAGTAATTTTTTCTGTTGGTCTGTAATTTCTTTAGCCTCAACGATGGCAATCTTATCCATTATCGGATTCTCTAACCTTAAATCAATATCAATTAATTTTCCATCCCGGAATAGAGTGATATTTACTAGATCATTGGATTCATGATTTTTCAACACTTTCTCAAAATTCTTACTGGTTACTTTATATCCATTTAAAGCAATGATTTCATCTTTTGCATATAATCCTGCTTTTTCAGCCGGGCTATCTCTGAGTATTGATTGTACACTTGTAGATCTGACCTTGAAGTTTATGCCAGCGTAAGGAACATTATCAGTAGATGATTTTTCAATGTTCATTCCTAAAATATTCAGATATTTTTCAAGATCAATTTCTTCTTTTCCAGAGATATATTTAGTCCAAAAAATGGTGAGATCAGTGGATGTCGAGCTTTCTATTAATGACTGCAGATCATTTTCAATGAAACCTTTTGTTGGATCTTTTTCATATTCACCAAACATATATTTGTAGAAGGTGTCCAATGAGGCATTCCAATTAGTTTGAGATCGAATTTCTAAATCAAGCATCATTCCTACAATTCCACCCTTCAAGTAATATGAAATTGTACTATTTACAGAATTCTCATCGGGTCTATATAACTTGATCCAGGCATCAAAAGATGAGGATTCAATACTATCAATAAATCTTCCAGGAATCTGGTAATATCTTTTTAAATCATCTGCAATCATTTCCCAGTAGCTGTTTCTATCAACTAGCTGTGATCTAGCAAGAAAAATATTATCGTAAAAACTTGTTAAACCTTCAGCTACCCATAATAATCTGGTATACACTTCACTTGAATAATCAAAGGGTCCCAACTGTTGTGGTCTAATTCTTTTTACATTATAAACATGAAAATGTTCGTGAGCCTCTAGCGATAATACTTTCGCATAGTCTTTGGGATCCTTAAACATATATCTGGGTATTATTGATGCGTTGGAATACTTGTGTTCCAATCCTCCTCTTCCGTTATTTGTGATATAAAGTAACCAAATATATCGATTATACGGTAATTTCCCAAACATCTTGATAGAACAATCTTGTAATTTTTGCAAGTCTAGAGCAAATTTATTAATATCTTCATTACTTGCATCACCAACAAAGACCACTGTATTAGGAATTTCTTTACCATTGTCATCGTAATTATATTGTAATTCCTTTATTACATCAAGTGAACCCATTGCTATAGGTGTATCTACCAGCTCATCAAAATTCTTTACAAAATAATCATTTTCTTTTTTGAGTAGACTGGAATACATTTTCCAAGTAGAAGGTATATTAAATTTAAGCGTTATTTCTTCATCTTTTGAAGTTTCATTAGTATGATGGTTCACAATATACATACACAAACTCGCAGGAATCAATAGTGCTTTTCGATTATCAAGATAAGAGGTTCGAACTGTTAATTCAAATGCATAAACCTCATAATTAACAACAATTCTAGTTCCACTCGCACAAATTATTTTCCAATTGTTCTTACTAACTTTGTCAACTTGTAAATTGTTTCCATCAATATTCAAACTTTTCAAATTTTGGACGTGACGGGCATATTCTCTAATTAAATAACTTCCTGGAGTCCAAGATGGCATCTCCAAAATAGGATTATCATGAGAAGTTGTAAATTCTATTTTTATATCAACCAAATGTTGATTCAATTTTTCTATTGTTATCTCTGTAACAATATTCACAGGTGAATGAGGGGGCGTTAATTCAAGAAGTTTAGTATTGAATACTGCATTGTTAGTTTATTGTATTTTCTGAAATTGTGAGATTCTTTTGTAGAGCCCATTTTTTAATTAAAGTTAAGGCATTTTCATATGTCTCACTAAATGCACCAGATGCACCAGCGTGTCCACCACCATTTAATAATGCAGCAATTTCATTCAGTTGGATATTTTTGTTTTCATTTTCTGAGAGTTCTCGATTTCTTCTGAACGAAATTTTATAGCCATTTGCTGTTTTGCTTAAAGAAATCACAACTTTCGCACCTCGGGTTTGTAGTCTTCTAGTTATGCCAAATTTATCAATTGTATCGGTTTTGAATGAATAGATCAGAATATCCGAGTTAATACTTAGAGAATCTGCAATTTCAATTCCTTTTGCTCTAAATTGCCTTAATTTATTTATTCTTGATAATACTTTATTTAATCCGATAAAACCATCTGATGCTAATATATTATGTAGATTTAATTGATCTTTAAGTGTTTCAACACTACCCCAGGCATCATCTAATAACCAAATTCTTTGCTCATTTTGCTTACGTCCTTCAATTCCTTCTAATATAGTTAAATCCAGATCAGTCAATTTATCTATTGATGTTGTAGGTGGCTCAGTTATATATCCTGCTGTATCAGTTGTTCTTGTCATTACAGCTAATTCAACGATTTTATCTGGAAATGGATTTAAAAAGGATGAGAGTAATAATTGCCAAGCTCCACTATCTCCATTAACATCAAATCGTATTTTGTTTGCATTAATGGGCTTTTTTACTGTTGATAAATGATGATCAATATACCAATCAATCCTATTTTTATTGAATGGTTCTAAATCCACAATCCCAACCCAATTCAGATTTTCAAGAAGCTTTCTCCAATCAGAATTATTCAAAATTTCATAAGGAAGCGGGATTATACCGGCTTCCGGAACTGCAAATCTAATCATAGCACCTGCCGTCCCTCCATCAGTGCAATATCCGTGAACTGCGTACAGTGGTAATCCTGCATTGATCGAATTTTCAATGTGGATTATCAGATCATCAGAAAATTTTTTTTCCTTCGGATCATTATTGATATACGATCCAATTAATTCTGTAAACACTATATACACAGAGGCTATTATTTTAATTTTAAAGAAAACGATTGATTTGTGTTTTAAAATCATCTTATAGAAAAATTACAAATCTCCTCTTAATACTTGTAAATTCCATTAAAGATATGCTGATACAGGTTTTTGATTCATATTAATCGGAGTATCACCCATACTTATATTGATATTGTACAATAGTAATTTAAGAATAGAGGACTAGTCATGAGCATTGCAATTGAACCTTGTAAATCAAACAATTTACTCGATTTCTTTGAAACAGAATTAGACTATCATCAACAACTGATTTTACTTGTATTTTCAAAACAACATCGTATTATTGGTAAAACAAGATTACAAAAATTAATTTTCTTGATGGATAACGAAATACTAGGAAAACCGATTTTTCAGTATGAGCCCTATAAGTTCGGACCATATTCAGCTAAATTAATTGCTGCGATGGATGAATTAATGGAATTAGGTTTGATTAAAGAAAAATTCAATGAGTACAGGGAACCTGAGATTTATGTCACTGAATACGAAATAAGTGCTATCGGTTTGGAAAAAGCTAATCAAATGATCCATAAAATTAACCCTATAAAACTAGAAAAAATCGAGGAGATGGTTCATGAACATGGGTATCAAGAAATTGATTCAATTCTCCATCATGTTTATGTAAATTATCCAACCTTTACTGAAAATAGCATTATAAAGGACGAAGTCTTTAATTATTAATAAAAGATTAGTGAAATTATATTTTAGACAATTTCAACTTTCTAAATTATTTAGTTATTTTATTTTCAAAAAATAGTATTAGTAATTAATTTGCCTTATGTCAATCTAAAAGGTCATATTAATTATCAAAACAATTATCCTCTATTTTGCTTAACATCTTGTAACGTCAACTAGACCAATCTGTTTATTTATAATCATAAGTATCTAATATTAATTTGAGATTATCTTTTATCCTTTTATCCATTGAGGGCAAGTTATGAGTACTCTATTAGAATTAGAATCAGAAATACAATCAATAAGAAAAGATTTTCCAATTCTTAACCGTAAAGTTAGAGATGGCAAACCATTAATCTATTTAGATAATGCTGCAACTACACAGAAACCTGTTCAAGTTGTTGAAGCGATTTCAAATTATTACCTGAACATAAATTCCAATGTACATAGAGGTATACACGCTTTATCTGAAGAAGCATCTGAGCTTTATGAAAAATCTCACGAGATGGTATCCGATTTTATTAATGCAAAATTCACAGAGCTAGTATTTACCAAAAACACAACAGAGAGTACAAATATTGTGGCATATGGTCTTGAAGACCAAATCAAGAAAGGGGATGAAATAGTAATTAGCAGACTTGAACATCATTCTAATCTTGTTCCTTTTCAACAACTTGCTAAAAATACTGGAGCTAGTTTGAAATATATCGAAAATGAAAATCACACTAATCTTGACCTAAATTCGGCTGAAAAAGTGATTACTGATAAAACAAAATTAGTAGCTTTCGCTCATGTGAGTAATGTATTAGGATCTATCACTCCTGCTAGAGAAATTATTGATATTGCTCATGAACATGGAGCGCTCACTTTACTTGATGCTGCTCAGAGTGTTCCACACATGAAAATTGATGTGAAAAATCTTGATTGTGATTTCATGGCATTTTCGGGTCACAAAATGCTCGCACCCATGGGGACTGGTGGATTATATGGAAAAGAGGAAGAACTAGATCGATTATCTCCATTATTATATGGAGGAGAAATGATCCGCCATGTTTCTTTTGAAGATGCTACATGGAATGAGCTCCCATGGAAATTTGAAGCTGGGACGCCAAATGTTGGTGGTTCAATTGGATTTGGGGAAGCAGTAAAATATTTATCTAATTTAGGTATGGATAAAGTGAGACAAATAGAACATCAGCTCACTAAATACGCAATGGACAGATTAGATGAATTGGACTACATAACTATCTATGGGCCTGATATTGAAAATAGAGGAGGAGTTATCAGTTTCAATGTTACAGGTGGAAAAGAAGGAGTATTTATCCATCCCCATGATGTTGCGTCTATCCTTGATGAAGAAGGTATTGCTATTCGAGCAGGTCACCACTGTGCTCAACCTTTAATGAGGTCCATGGAATTACCAGCAACATCTAGAATGTCATTTTATATCTATAATACAAAACAGGAAATAGATATAACTATCGAAGCCTTAGAAAAGGTACAAAATACATTCAACTAGGAAGTTATATTATGCCTTCAATTTACCAAGAACAAATCATTGATTATTACAAATATCCTCGTAATAAAAGAAAAATGGAAGATCCTTCATTTGACTATGGAGATCAAAATCCAGTTTGTGGAGATGAAATTCATTTCTATGTGAAATTTGATGATGATGGTAAGGTCGTAGATGCGAGTTTTGACGGTGTGGGATGTGCAATAAGTCAAGCATCTGTATCGATGTTAACAGATTTAATTGAAGGGATGACATTGGATGAATTAAAACAACTTACTAATGAGGATATAGAGGAGATGTTAGGTATTCCACTTTCACCTGTCAGATTAAAATGTGCAATACTTGGATTGAAAGTACTTGAGGGAGGAATTATTAAGTTTGAAGGAGGACCTGTAGGTTCTTCTGTCGATTAATAAAATCTTAAGATAAAAGAGGTATTAAATATGAAATTAGAAATTAAAGATTTAGAAGTTGAAGCAGAAGGAGTTAGCATTCTTCACGGTGTCAATCTAATAATAAATTCTGGAGAGATTTCAGGTATTATGGGAAGAAATGGAAGTGGAAAATCAACGCTTGCAAAAGTTATCTTTGGTCATCCAGATTACACAATTACAAAAGGGGATATCTTGGTTGATGGAAAAAGTATTCTTGAGTTATCGACTGATAAAATCGCGAGATTGGGGATATTTCTTGGTTTTCAAAATCCACATGCAGTTCCAGGCGTAACGATGAATAACCTCATGAGAACCGCTATTCACTCTCAAGATCCTGATAAACCAATGGAAAACCCAATTAAATTTATCCGAAGATTGAAATCTGAAATGAAATCTATTGGCTTAGAACCTGATTTCATTAATAGATCTGTTAATGAAAATGCTTCAGGTGGAGAAAGAAAAAAAGGAGAGATGGTTCAACTAGATATGCTGGGAGCAAAAATTGCAATTCTAGATGAAATCGATAGTGGACTAGATATTGATGCGTTAAAAACAGTCGCAGAATCAATTAAAAGACATAAAGAAGAAAAAGGAACCGGTTTTCTCCTAGTTACTCATTATAATAGATTACTTACTTATGTAAAACCAGATGTAGTTTATTTATTCTATGAAGGAAGGATTGTACGTTCCGGTGGACAAGAACTTGCCGTTGAACTCGAAGAACAAGGTTACGAGAAATTAGTTGCTGCAGCTACTCAGTAAGATTTTACCGTTCATTTATTTTTTTATTTTTACTAGTACACAAATTAATTAATAATTGAATATACTGTTGATTTGATTAATATAAAAAATTACCATCTGTAAATGATATTATAATATTCTTAATTTAATATCAATAAATACATCATATGATTGCCTTCATGGTCCGATATTGAGATTTTCGATGAAATATGGCTTCCAGGCAATCAATCATTTTCTTTAAGTCATTATAACAAATCTGCTAGTATCAGCTATTGTTAACAAAATTAATTTATTTAGGTCTCAAATATCATGTTTTCATAAAGCGGTCTCTAAAATATTTTATTATTCGACAAGTTCTTAAATTCATTACAGAAGATGTATACCGTGATAGAAAATCATTAAATAGTTTATTTACAACTAATGGTTGTAGAGTTATTAACTATGGTTACTGATTTAAAAAGAATACGTGCTCTGGCAAGTGATGTGATGCTTCTAACTACACTTGGAGATGTAGTGACGGTACAAATAGATCTATTAATTGATCGATCGATTTCAGATTTGTTTGCGGAAGAATTTAATGATTCTGAAAAAAATGGATTATTCATTGATAACATGATCCTCCAAAGGATAAACGAAAATTATATTATTAACTATCAAGAAATTTTCGATAAAATTATTGAGTTAACAGGTGATTATGATTCTATCGATGGAGTAACCGCATTAATCCGAGTACAATTTCAATCAAATCCTGTAGAAATCACCATAGAATTAGATGGTAAAAATCGGAGTCCTCAATTATTACAGGTCACTGATCAATCTGTTTATTTCAATTTGCTTAATATGATTCGAACTCGATGGGCTATAGCCTCTAGAATGTTAAATTAATTATTATGGATCATTATCATGAATAATTTTTTCTAATAATGTTAAATATGGAGCAATGACGAATTTTTGATCTTCTTGAAACTTGTCAAAATGAGATTTAAAATGTCTTAATAAAATATTTGACATAAGTTTTCTAAATTCTCTTGCAGTCGCCTGTTTCATTGTTGCCAAAGCAAGTAATGAATGCCAAACATCTGGAATCCCCGATGTTGATATTGGTTTGAATTGTTTCTCTACAAATTCATCTAATATTAGACTCAAAGTATCCATATTTTTCGTAGCTTTCGTTTTCTCATGGGTTTGCATTCCATCAATACGGGTTATTCCATCCTGAATTATTTCAAAAATAACTCGATTTCCTGGAGAGGGATCTAAAGTGATTGCCTGTAACTTGAGCAATTCTAAATTTTCTAAAATCAATTCGTTAAATGACTCAATATGTATCTGTTGATTTATTTTCCTCCAGTATCCTAATAATAATTCAGCAGTAAATGCTAATCCTTCCTCATCAACTAAGTGGTCAACATTGAATAAGTTCATCACTTTTGAATCATAAATCTCTCTAAATGCAGTACCTGCTTCGGTTGGATTTTTCTGTATATCTTTAAGGATTTTAGATAATGCAACGACTGCAATTGGATCCTTTTGTAAATATTCAATTGCTTCTTCTCTATCCTTATTAATTATTTTCCCTAATAATTGTTGAACGTCAGGTAAAACACCTTCAGGTAAAGGAACACTTGAAGGATCAAATTCTTCAGTCATTAATTAATAATAGTATCCTTACTTTAAAACGCTCCTCTTTAATTATAACAAACATATATGGTTAAACAAAAAAATACTTTCTAAATAAAATTCTATTTTAGTAAGATGTAGATTTGATATTATTATTAATTGGATAGTTTTGATGCTGGTGTAATTTCATAAATTTGATCAAAGTAAAACTTGTATCCTACAAAAAATAATACAAATCCTAATGTCAGTCCACTTACTAAAAATCCTAAAAATGAAAAGTATACATAGGTAGTCATTATTGTGGTAATCGAAGTATCGCTTTCAGTTATAGTTGCAAGATTTGCATCAGGATTAATAACTAAAAAGAATATAATTGTCACAATTCCCAAATATAAAAATTGCAAAACTAAGTACAATAGACCATAAAATATCGAATCTTTTACACTGTATTGATTTAGTTTATATCGATAAAACCAGCCCATTGCTATAAATGAAAACCATCCAAATAAAAACAATTCAGTACCAATGGTATAATCTTCTGACCCAAATTCATCCAACGTGAAATTGGAATTAGTTATTGTTAAACTTGCAAAGGATATGATTACAAAAACGATTGACCAATAAGTCAATTGTGGAATAAAGATTTGTAATTTTTGTTTTAAAGTCAAGGAAGATAGGGAAACAG
>MDVR01000103.1 GCA_001940725.1 Candidatus Heimdallarchaeota archaeon LC_2
ACCTTATATCGTAGTTAACAATGCCTTAGAGGCAACAGAATTTTATAAAAAAGTATTTGAAGTTGAAGTACTTTCACATATGCCTTTTGAAAAAGGAATAGCTGTGGAAATGGGTATGCCGGAAGATATGGATTTTTCCAAAACTTCACCAGTCATGTTATCTGACATGTAAAACATCGCATCTCCTATGGAAATACTAGTATGCATTGTTGTTTTGGAAAAATCCATATCTTCCGGCATACCCATTTCCACAGCTATTCCTTTTTCAAAAGGCATATGTGAAAGTACTTCAACTTCAAATACTTTTTTATAAAATTCTGTTGCCTCTAAGGCATTGTTAACTACGATATAAGGTTTAATTTGCACCATTAAACAAAAATGATAGATATAACATATATTTGTTTTGGCAAGGGGTGAGTGAAAGTAAAATATTGATGTTGTTTATAACTCTCTGTAATCATTTTATGGAAATATAGGCTAAAATACCAAAAGCAATCAGTTGCATTGATTCTAACACTAACAATGGAAATCCTAATAGATCCGCATAGTCATGCATTGCGTCTATCATAAAATATAATGTTAATATTTTTTGAACAATTAATATACCTGCAAATGTGACCAGACCTAGACTAAATTGAGCTTTAATTTCAAGATAATTTCTTATGTAAATTGTGGATAATATTACTAATAATATAATATTAGCTGATGTTAAACTGATTGAAATATACATTGCCATTGACATTTATTGGTTCTCCTTGTTGTTCTGCATTTTCGCAATCCTACTTTTTATCTCCTCAAAAGCAGTGTAATCCCGTTCTAGTCCAGTTGAAAGAAAATAAACATTTCCGTAACCATCTCCTTCTTCTGTTATCACACTATTTTTTTTGAGAACATTAAGATGATGGACTATGGTTTTGTAATCTAGCATTAGCTTAGTTGAAAGCTGGTTTGCATTTTGAGGTAAATCATGTAAAGAGTCGATAATCCGAGCCCTATTTATTCCTCCTCTACTTCCAACAATTAAAAACCAAAGCAATTTATCCATCAAATTCCCTCATACATAATTGAGAATAGTTCAAATTCATCATTATGTATAAGTAAATTAAATTGTTGATAAAAAAAGAAAATAAAATTAATTATTCTCTCTAATTTCGTCTTCTCATCATCTTATATGATAAGATCACTGCTGAGAAGCCAATTAAGACTTCTATTGCTAGAAATCCTGGAAGCGAATCATCATCGCTATCATCAACAGTTAGAGTTACTGTCCCAGTAGGTAGAGTGGAAGACATATCACCCATATCATATAGTGTGTGATCAACAGCGGTTGATGATATACTACCTATTAAAGGTTTGAATTGAAATGGAGCTGCTGAATTATCCATTCTTGGTTCGACTGATACTACAGCAGTCATTCCAG
The DNA here is from genome assembly GCA_001940725.1 of Candidatus Heimdallarchaeota archaeon LC_2. The sequence goes on from MDVR01000103.1 coordinate 1,421, forward strand.
CAATATCTGTTGGGAAAGTTAATGATGTTGGTGCATTGACCAAGAAATCTTCTCCTGGAAAAGGTGGACCTGCTTCAGTACCACTATAAGGATCATTATCATCAATTTGTGAAACCATATCAAAAGTACCTGTAGTTACAGCTACTCCATCGATTACAACCCAGCCTTCGTAAACCCAATCAGTTCCTGTTAAATCAGGTAAAGATAAGCCTGCAACAACTTTTGTACCAGTGGGGTCAAGAAACCAAATACCGGAATTTTCATCAGTATCTGCTCCATTTGTGGGAGTTGCTAGAATATATGATCCCGAAATTGTAGTAAAATCAGCACCTATGTTATGCATTAGTGTAGCACTTGTTTTGTCGGCATTTAGATCTCCTGCAATTAGTTTAACATTAGAAGGAACAGCATCATCATCCCCATTTGGCTCCAGTGTTAAAACAAAAGTGGTGGCCGAATCGAGATTTGTATTAAAATCAAATGACGAAATTGGGCCTCCTGTAAGGTCAACAATATTTCCAGCCGTATCTAATGAAAATTTTCCTGTTGATACTGGGCTACCATCCACAATTAACCACCCTTCATAATGGTCATCTCCTGGATCTGCTAGATTTGTAAAGGCAAGATCTAGCTTCACCGAACTAGCAGCACTTGTAAAAGTAATACTTGAAAACAAAATTACAAGAGTGAATCCGGTGATTACTATGTTAATTTTTCTTTTAATCATTTTTTTCACCATCTCTCAAATTGAAAGATTACATACTATTCAAGATATCAATTTAAATTAGATTTTCCCAAATTTTTGCCAAATTCAAATCCAATTAACACCCTAAGATCACCCAAATTATACCAAAATATAGCTAAATCAAGAAACAAATAGGAAGACAAAATATTTAATAATTATTCATTTTAACAGCAACAATAAAAATACAAAATCTACTACATCACTTTTACATTACCGTACATTTTTTTATCAGAAATACAAATCTCAACTTGTGAGTGAAACTGCATATTTTGGAGCAGGTTGCTTTTGGGGAGCGGAACTCGCTTTGTCACAAATTCCAGGAATAATTGCAACTGAAGTTGGTTTTTCTAATATCAAAACATCAAAAGGTAAGGAAAGTAAAGTTGAAACCGTTAAACTTGAATTCGATCCTTCTCTTATTTCATTTTCTAAATTAATTGAAACCTTCTGGGATATACATAATCCTGGAGATAAACAAAATAAATCCGAAACTTATGTCGAAAAATCAGTTATATTTGGGTTAGATGAGAACCAAATAGAACAAGCTAAAATTAGTTTAGAATATCAAAAGAAGAGAAAAATTAATAATGAAATATTCACCATTGTTCATCCATTTATTACATATAGTAAAGCCCCTGAGAAAGATCAACAATATTATTCCAAAAATAAATAACTAAACTATTTAACCCTGTTTTTATTTTTTAATTCCTCTGGGTTTGATATCTCCATGTACAATAATTCTTCAACCGCGGTTGGTATTAAAGAGGATTCATCTTCAAATTTACCCTCCATTATTGCTCTATACATTAGATCATCTAGATCTTCAGATAATGATATTTTAACAAGTTCACCCTCATTAGTCATATTATGGATGTGACTGTTGTCTTTCGCTATTTGAAGATAAGTATTACAATGTGGAATAATTTTTCAGAAAATTTAGAATTGCATTACACATTTCTTCAAATCTGAAATTATGATAAAATCTATGATATTTATAATTATTCTTGACTTCCAGTAACTGTAAAATACTGTTCCAATCCATCTACATACCTAATGCCAATGTATCCTTCAGTTTTAAGATATTCAAGACCATCAACCAATTCTATTTTAGGAAAATCGAGTTCATCTAATAGTTCAGGTAATGTCGAAGGAGAAACATTAACAGCACTAGCAATGGGTTGGATGCGTTTAGGTAAGGTCATATAAGCTCCAGCATCCAAATATTTTGCCGGTTTTATTGTTCCACCTTCATCAACAGTATAACGTTTAGATATTATTGTCTTTATTGTATTTCTATAAGGCTCGAATGTTGATTGATTGCCATTCCATTTATTTACATCCAGTTTGAATTTTTTTATAAACTGCAATCCAAGCGCGGATAGTAGGTCTTCTGGTTCCTTATCAGAATTAGTTACCACAACAATTTGGATATCACCAAATGATTTCAGATGATAAGTTAATTCATCAAAACATATCTTCCTCGGTATCCCTAGCGTCGTTACTGATTCAGCCATTTGTTGAAATGCAATTAACAGAGCGGCAAGAAGGGTACTGTTTGGAACTGATTCTTCGGATTGGAATTTCTCAGAAATAAGTTCAAGACCATTTTTTGTCAACACGTAAACTGCATAAACAATCATAATAATACTTACAAAAATACTAATTTTAAACAATATAAGAAGCTTATTAGGTACCAAATATTTTTTGAGAGAATTAATTGTTTTGAATATAATTAAAACTTCAAGTTCTTCTACGACGATAAAGATATTAAATCCCTTCAATGATCGTAATCAACAAGACCTCAGCAATTAAATAATAATTTCTTAAACTTGTTTCCTCACTAGATCCAATTTGAAAATTAATAATTGCACTTTCTTTATCAGACAGCCGTTGGCTTATATCATCAGAATCATCAAATGACCAGCTAATAGCAATTTCCCATTGAGGTATAACATTATCAAAATCGTTATAGGAATTACCTTAATACTATATATTTTAAACTTAAAATGTGACATAAAATAAATTCGTATTATTCTAATAATCTACCGAAATAAGTCCAATTTACCTAATTATCAATTTGATTTAAATGAAAAATTGATAAAAAAGAACATTTTTTTATTTTGCATATTCTTGGAATGGGGTATTAAAACTAATATCAAAGTTGATTATTCTAAATGGTTATTTATTTAATTGAAAGGATGTCATATAATATAGATAGATGGCTAATCCTTCAATTGATTTTCATATATTGCCCAAAGTTAAGATTAAATTGAAAATTGGTTTAAAAATATATAAATTTCAAAAATGGGATTTCTCAAATCTTGGCTTAACTTCAATTCCAGAACAGCTCATAGAACTTCTCAACATGAATGGGGACTTTCATGGATTATTAGATTTTTCTCATAACCAATTAAAATCAATACCAGAAGAATTGAATTTAGGAGTGACTCGGGGAATTGATTTGTCACATAATCATTTGACACATCTACCATCAGATTTACTAAAAAACAGAATTATTTATCTTAATCTTTCACACAATAAATTCAATCAAGTTCCTATTCAAGTAATAAAAAATTCCTATAATCTGATTGAATTGAATATGAGCCACAATTTCATTAATAATATCACTATTAATCAATCCCAAATCCTTCTGGAAATAGATACAGTGAATTTTGACAGCAATATATTTGAGGGAAAATATGAAGATAAAGAACGAGCTGGATTGCGAATTGGAGTTTTAGATCGAGAAAAAGCACAAATTTCAAAATTCAAATTTAAAGAAATCGTTGGACGAGAAGGCCAGAGTACACTCAAAAATCATATGCTATCAAGAAATTGGGACCTCGAATTTCATGAAAATAAAGATCGGTTTTATGTTAAATTTTTTGAAATTTTAAGCCTAGAGCGTTTCGAACACTATGATGATTTAGATACCACTAGTAAGCAGAATTCGGTCAAGAAATTACAACCATCCAATGACTCTCGGATATTCTGGCAACGAATGGAAAGATTAAGGTACAAATTTCGGGACATTAGGGTTGGTCATTCAACTTTTAGCAATTTCTACATTCTTTATCTTACAAACGCAAAAAGAATAAAACAATTTGAAGAATGGTTGAATATAGCTTTTGAGGGTTGCCTTATTCAATAAATATGAAACTCGTAGCAAAATGATTTAGTTTTAATTTAGGGTATCTTGATTTATATAGAAATGATCACTATTATTATATTATGAGTCACATTAAATTGGAAGCACCAATTTCCAAAAGCCAAGCATTACTATCATTAACCATATCTTGATTTATATAGAAATGATCACTATTATTATATTATGAGTCACATTAAATTGGAAGCACCAATTTCCAAAAGCCAAGCATTACTATCATTAACCATATCTTGATTTATATAGAAATGATCACTATTATTATATTATGAGTCACATTAAATTGGAAGCACCAATTTCCAAAAGCCAAGCATTACTATCATTAACCATATCTTGATTTATATAGAAATGATCACTATTATTATATT
>MDVR01000104.1 GCA_001940725.1 Candidatus Heimdallarchaeota archaeon LC_2
AAAAGATTATTCATCAAGATCTACTTTTTCCTAATGAAGCCATTTGTAGATCAATTCAAGAAGTAAAGAAAACTTTATTGCATGATTCCTTTCAATTTGAAGGCTGGACTCCACCTGTGGAATGGAGTTATTTTGGAGATCCAGTATGGTCCGGTGGTTCAATATTATACGACAGGTGGACCTCTGTTATTAAAGGGGATATTGCAGATATTTGGTCAGTAATTTGTAGAATTGGGGGTCGGAATGGTTGGTATCATGCAAATATTCTTTGGAGATTGTATGGTTATTTTGATGAATAATCTTTTGTATTTCATTATTGTGACATATTGCTTCGTATCTCAGACTTTCGACCAATGGTTTGAGAATGTTGGAATGAATAGGCACGATCCGTTTCAATCTAGTGCAGTGTTTCTCAATCGGATCGTGCCTATTCATTCCAACATTCTCAAACCATTGGTCGAAAGTCTGAGATACGAAGCAATATGTCACAATAATGAAATACAAAAGATTATTCATCAAGATCTACTTTTTCCTAATGAAGCCATTTGTAGATCAATTCAAGAAGTAAAGAAAACTTTATTGCATGATTCCTTTCAATTTGAAGGCTGGACTCCACCTGTGGAATGGAGTTATTTTGGAGATCCAGTATGGTCCGGTGGTTCAATATTATACGACAGGTGGACCTCTGTTATTAAAGGGGATATTGCAGATATTTGGTCAGTAATTTGTAGAATTGGGGGTCGGAATGGTTGGTATCATGCAAATATTCTTTGGAGATTGTATGGTTATTTTGATGAATAATCTTTTGTATTTCATTATTGTGACATATTGCTTCGTATCTCAGACTTTCGACCAATGGTTTGAGAATGTTGGAATGAATAGGCACGATCCGATTGAGAAACACTGCACTAGATTGAAACGGATCGTTAAAAGGTAAAGGAATAACAAATCGTCTTCTTAGAAACGCTTCTTCAGCATATATTTCCATCAACCTTCTATAAGTTACAATTTGAGGTCCACCAATATCGAAGGTTCTCCCTATCATAGCTTGTTCAACGATACTTGCTAGAAGGTATTTTATCACGTTTCGAATCGCTATTGGTTGATTTTTGGTATAGATCCACTTCGGAGTAACCATTATGGGAAGACGTTCAACAACATATCGTAATATTTCGAAGGATGCACTCCCTGATCCTATTATCATTGCAGCTTGCAATATTGTAACAGGGACATTGGCTGTTCTTAGAATTTCGCCTACTAGTTGTCTAGATTTGAGATGTTTACTAGATTTTGTCAGATCACCACCTAATCCTCCTAAATATATGATATGATTCAGTGAACTGTTATTGGTGGCATAAACCATATTTTCAGCGGCTATAATGTCTAATGTTTGATAATCGGTTTGATCTGGCATCATGCTATGGAGTAGATAATAGACATCAGTACAACCCACGCATGCTTTTAACAGAGATTTTCTATCCAGAGCATCAACTTTGATCTTTTCTAAATTTGGGTGAGTCACCCATAATTTTAACGCAAGTTTAGTGTGACTTCGATAAGTTACTCTAACCTTGTAACCTATTTCTAAAAGTGATTGTACTAATCTAGTTCCTACATACCCGGTCCCACCAATTACTAATAGTTTAGTTTCTTCCAAGTGAAATCACACTGGTCTAGTGCCCTTCAGATTCTTTCTTTCGTATTGCTCTTTTATGCTCTTCTTCAACTTCCCAAAGGGATATTATCGGGAATAATTTCATTAGGATAATGAAAAATAAGATAAAAGATGCGAATTTTGAAACTAAAATCCAAATCTCAACTTCAGTGGGAAAGTATTCGTGCCATCCTTCATCCAACGTTGGACGTGCTAATGTTGGCACGGTAATTAAATACCTCTTCAACCACATACCCAAATTAATCATACTAGAAGCAATAAAAATCAAGAGCAATGTCATTTTATCAGAAAGTGAATCTTTGAATATCACGGTTAGAAGCAAAATTGCAGGTATTATCAATCCACCTAACATAAAATACCAAAACAATAGTGCATATTCACCGTAAAGAAGTTCGTGGAGTAATTCAATTTCAGCTAATTCAGAGGTATAACCAATAGTTAAATATTCACTAATCGTAAAATACATGTACATAACGGTGAAAACAAACAATAATTTAACCAGTTGTACAAAATGCTCTCTAGTAATGAATTCTTCTAGTTTGGCAAAAAATGTAAATGCAACCATTGCCATTAAAAGTGTTGCTATGCCAGAGAAGATGGCTCCAACAACGAAATATGGACCAAATATAGTTGAACGCCATCCAACTCTCCATGTTAATGACATAATCCACGATACTACTGTGTGAACAGATACAGCAACTGGTATGATTATGTAGCTCATTTTGCGAATATTTTTTTCTAATATTTCACGTTGTTCTGCGCTTCCTTTCCATCCAAGGGCTAAAATACGATAAAAAAATTTTCTCACACGATATTTATCTGGGAGGTTATCTCTATAATAGGCAAGGTCAGGAATCAATGGTAAATATAAGAATAACAAACTTCCAACTAGATAGAAACCTATTGATATGACATCCCAGATTAATGGGGATACAATTCGACCATAAACTATTACATGGTAAACTCTGTCCATTCGCCCCATGTCTATAATTACTGAAACTATCCCAAAAACTAGAGCGATAATAGTGATTTCTTCAGCTAAACGCGTAATCGGTGTTCTCCAACCAGCACCTGTTACTCTAAGAATAGCGGATATGAGTGTCCCTGCGTGGCTTATACCTATAAAAAAGACAAAGTTAGTTAAATAAAGTCCCCAAAAAACATCCTGAGTGAGTCCAGTTACAACTAATCCTTTTTTGTACTGCTGAATATACTTATAAATTCCAATTCCAGATAGAGTTGCCAATAGTAACATCAACGCAATAGTCTTGGGACCTGTTTCTAGCATTGTTTTTTCCACTATCAACCGTTTTCGATTGAAAGAATCGTCATCTAGTGGTTTTGTTATAGTATCGGTCATTTATATACCTCCATCAATACCAGTTTCAGGTAAATAATATACTCTCGGCATCGTTCCTTCCTCTTCTTTCCATCTGAATCCACCACGTTCTCGAATTAATTCATCAATTTTGCGAGTTTCTCCTAATCCATTGGTTACAGCATTTTCTTTGATATTGCCAAAATATAACGCCCCGGTATGACAAGCACTAACACAATGAGGAAGAAGTCCTATAAATTGTAACCCACAAAATTCGCATTTGGATGTTACACCTTTGTATTTTAGAAGTGAAAATGGCATCTCATCTTCAATCGCTCCCTCTGGAATTTGATCTGCTTTTGGATTATTTTCGAACATGAATAACCTTGCATCATATGGACATGCTGCCATACATAATCGACATCCGATGCATCTCGAATGATCTATTAGAGTTAATCGATCTCCATCTCTTTGCCATGCGGCTCCAACAGGACATATGTGAACACATGGTGGATCACGACACTGTTGACATGGTCTTGGGAAAAAACTTTTTTTCGTGAATTCACTGTCTTCAAGTTCAAAGATTTTTATGTATTCAACATCATCAGGGGTATAATGTCCGTCAATGCATGATTTAGTACATAATGCAATTTCTTCTTCAGTGCACCCATCACATTTGGCTAGATCTATAATCATCATCCATTCAGTATTATCTTTTTGCCAATTTTCATATGGACGATGAGATTTCATATCATCAGAATAAACTTTTAAACTTATTAATGCACTACTCATTGCGAGAGTACCTCCTGCGCCGACAACTCCTTTTAGAAAGTTTCTTCTATTAATTTTCATATTTATTCAATTTCCTCCTCAGTTCCACGTTCATCGTTTCTTAAATTGAACAATTTTATCAAATCACGGAACACAGTAAGATATGCAATTGTTAGAATTAAAAGAATTATTACTAAAAGCCCAGTTAAAAAATGACGAATGAGAAATTCATCATTAAAGGTATCTCGTAAATCACCAAATTTTTCATCATCACTTTGGTATGGTATTGGTGAAAGCCAATATTGAGCTACTTCATTCCTTTCTATAAATTCTGACCCAGCATAATACGCAAAAAGTGATACATTACCGGAAAAATGAATGTCAATAGTGATATTTGCATTTCCGCTTGCGTCAGTAGAATCGGAACCAAGTAGTAATCTTCCAAATTCCGTTTTTCGATAAAACTCTATTTTCAAATCTGGAACTGCATTGTTTACAATAACATCAATAACATTAGCAGATAGAATAAGTGTGGTTCCATTGTTTAATTCTACGATTTCAAACTCTATCTGAATTTCTTTAACATTGGCAGATGAATGCAACAATTTAGTACTTAATATAGGAGAATGGCTAGTGTGGATTACGGTAATATCATCTAAGTCTTGATGATAAGCTGTAAAGAATCCATATGTGTTATTAACTTGCCAATTATGATCGTTCCCATCTGTATCACCCGATTGAAGTGGAATAATCATTTCTAATATTGTTTGATCTGCTGTTTCGGATCCTGCCACATAATTTAAATCTATATATGAATCAATGTCCTCTATGGTTACATTTCGACCTGTGGCATACATATCATAAATTGTCACTTGATCATTTACAATAGACGCTACAATTATATCAGCTGAAGCCATTCCGGATCCTACTTCGCCAAGACCTATTCCAATCCAACCTGTACTATTGAAAGTTAATCCTATTGCCAAATGAGTTGTATTATGTACCCAAGACAAATAATTAACGAATTCACCATTTATAGAATTAATAGTTATTGACTGGGGATATTCATTCTCACTTATTACTCCATCAACTTCGATTTCGCTAAAATCACTAAGGTAAATAAAAGCGTCTGGAATTTCAATTTGAGCTGATACTTGGTTTTGATAGTTTAAAGAAGGAAGAAGGATTACAAAAATAATCATAATAAAGATTCTAGACCGCATTGTTTCACCGTAATTGATTTGTTAAATTTATTGCTAAAAATAAATTAATTGTTTCGATATTTCAATGTTTTATTAAAAAATTAACTCAAATTTATACCATATACAATGATATGTTTCAAAGTTTTAGTGGAAAATTAAATAATTCAAAATTAATACTAATAAATAACACATATACTTAGTTTTTTCATCAATTAATGGTAAAATATACAATAATTTTAAAAACATTTGATATAATTTTAATTTTGAGTATATGCAACGCATTCTGATGTGTAATAGAATCGTTTTTCAGATTTGACTTGTTAAATAAATATAATGTGCTCTCGAACACATTAAAATATCAAATAATCGTTGAACGAGATATTGAACTCAAATGGTTATTACCCTGATAATCAATCGATTTTGCCTTACGATGTTTATGTAGACCAATAATTTTAATTCCTGGAGCAATAAGTAAAGTGGATTAATAAAGAACGCGGGGATCTTAAAATAATTGATTGAAAACTTTTAATTTAAGAAATAAGTTAAAAGGTAGATGGAAAAAGTCAAAATGTATAGTTCATCATAAACGAGCCATTCGCACTTTTAGACAGAATTGTAAAGATTTAGCTCCAAAGTATCAAGAATTAGATCAGCCTTATTATTCTTGTTCAATGGAAACGGTTCATTAATTTTGGCAGGTACAAAAGCATCAATACATCAAGCTTTTGGCAGTTCAGATCATGGTTCAGGAAGAACAATGTATGAGACTTATATAGTATAGTAAAAGAAAGTCAATCGAGAATGCATAAAGCAGTTAGAATCATGCGATATAATGAATCGATTTGAAATATAAAAGAATAATTTATAGTTGTTATCCCATCATGCATTATAAAACCAATCTTTTCTATTTTTATAGAATATTATTTTTTATTTCTTAACAATTGTAAAACAACTATTCCAGTTATTAAAAATCCAATTTGATTAAACATTAGAATTGGAGAATTATCTTCAGTTGATTTAGAAGTGATTGGAATTTGAGTGCTTGGTATTGAGGTTGAATACACATTTTCATAAACAAAAATACTTTCTATCATTGTTCTAGGTTTATCTTGATTCTCAATTACATCAAGATATTTTAATAATACCTTGCCAATCCCTGCCAAACCCGTATCAATGTTAAAAGAATACCCCCAGTCAAGATTAGCCTCATTTATGGGGATTAAATTATATTTATTGTATGTTTCATAAAGATGTGCAAGTATTTTTTCACTACTCTCTAAATGTCTGGGTAAACCAAATTTTTCATACAACTCTAAATAATAATTTGCAATTCCAGCAGCTCCTACCCCCAATCCTGTTCGATGAAGTTGAGGATAATCCCTTCCAACAGAAATGGAACCATTAGAATGTACATACTCTTCAATAAAGAGTTCTGATCGGGCACTACTTTCAATCAATTTTTCATTATTTATATAAGTGGAAAGTCTAAGAAGTTGTTGAACAATCCCACTTGCTCCAACCTTATAACCAATTAATCCATCGTTACCTCCATACAAAGTTGTAATATAGGGAAGTGAACCATCATTCCAATAACCCCCTTGATCTGTGGAAAGTAAATAGTTGGATAATGCGAGTGCAATATCCAAGTAAGTATCATTTCTAGTATAATCATATAAATCCAGGTAAAATTCAATGAAACCCGCGGAACCTAAACCATATCCTGTTGCACAAAAATTATCAAATTCTGTTTCTTCTCCCACTGGAGTCCAAGGGATTTTTAATTTATCACCCTCCCATATTCCAACACTGGTTAACCAGTTAGCAACTTCTTCAGCAAAAATAATGTATGAACCGTTTTGCATATAATTTCCAACTTGAAACAATGAAGATCCAATCCCTGCAGCCCCATATTCCTGTCCAGTTGTAATATGACTTCCAGGATTTATCGGAAGGCTACCATCGGCTTCTCGTTGATTCAATAACCACGTAAATGCGTTATTAATTAAATTATAAAGATTTGATGTATAATTTTCACTTTGTAAATGTGCTAAATATTTTGTAATACCAGATATCCCATATCGATTCCCAAGCCATCCATCAGAAGGTAAAGTCGTGAATCGTGGCCAATAAATTCCTTCATCTGAATCAATTTTGAAATTGGTTTGGAAATATGTGATTGTATCATCTAATATAGAGGTTAAATTGTCAAAACCAGCCGTGTATGCATCAATTAGAAAGTCACCAATACCAGCAACCCCAACTTGATAGCCAGAGTAAAACAACTTATCTGGTTGATGCTTTGAATTAAATTCATGTATCCAACCAAGTAAACTTTCATTTTCATATTGTGCTTCATTAATTAAAGTATTAATTATTTCTTCAATAAATTGAGTTGCATCAAAAGACGTGTCTTGATTCAAAGTCGAACTGTAATTTTTTGAAACCTCAGCATTTGAGGTAGGAAAATGAAAACTTGTTAAACAAAGGAAAATCAGAAAAGCATTAAGAACATTGTATGAAAAGGATTGAGAATTTTTTGGCATGATTTCAAAGCTCAGTTTTTTACCTAAATATGCATTTTATAGTATATTCATATATTACATATACTTTAATTAAAAATTAAAGAAAAAGAATGGATTAAATAGATTCTAGAAAATCTATTTAATCATGGAAATGATATAGAATTAAATTATTTTCTTCTTCTTAAGAGTGTGACAGTTAAACCGACACTGAACAACCCAATGAATGCAAATAGCATATCAAACGGAGCATCTTCAGTAACAGTTTCACCAGCTTCAGTAACAGTAACATCATCACCAGCTTCAGTAATAGTTACTTCTACAATATCAGCAGGATTGACACCATCGACACCAGATACCCAAACATATTGTTCGTAGGAAACCCAGTGATCTGAAAGAGAAGTTTGATTCCAAACAGCTACTGCAAATCCATAATATCCATCATATTGGAATTGAACATCATCAGTACCATCTGCAGTTACCAATGGTCTAACCATTTCAATATAATAATCGGTATGACCATGACTTGTCTGGAACAAGACAGCTACATTCCAGTCATTAGTATCATCAGTTGTTCTACCAACATCAGTATATGCTTCATCATAGACTGTACCTTCTACACCATCTAGACCTGCTGCATCATCAATTGTTCCGGTTTCATCCAAAGTTGGTATCCACATAACTTGATCTAACATCTTATCTGATTCTGATGATTTCATACCATCATGCATGTTAAGATTGAAATCGTCTTGATTTACATTCCAGATCATAGCAAAAGCATCTCTATCACCACTGCGGCCGTCAGATCCATTTACACGAGCATCATCAGATGGTGCTCTGATCATAACGAAGAGATGTGTGCTATTCTGAGATATTCGTGCACGGACAAAACCAAAATGTTCATCATCACCGGGACCATTTGGTGGAGAAATAGGGATATACATTGTATTGCCCATATCACCCCAGAAATCCTCGGTTTCATTCCCGTCCAATGTAATTAATGCATCAGCATTAGAGGCATTGTACGCCATTGCAGGATAATTATGACATCTGCCACAATCACCAAAACTACTTCTGAAATAGGGTTTAACATTCATTGTTTGTTGGGCTCCTAGTGCCAGAAGTGCTATTATTCCTATAGTAAGTGCTATTCGTTTCACTTTATGTCATAATACTATACTTTTGTAAGATATATAACGATTGCTTAATTACTAATTGTTTGCTGTACTAATGCCCATAAATTATTGGTAATCTTAGACGAATATCACATTATTATCTAAAAAATGATGTAATCATGCTATTTTTTAATATAACATGAACTATATTAAAAATATACCTATATTTTTCAACAATTGAGATTAATATTGCACATTTGTGTTTTTATTTTTATTATTAGAACAATTATTGTACGAGTTATTATTTTAATTGGAGAAAAAAGATTTTGAAATATATATTCATCACAAAAGAATGGAATTGGATACTTTGTTTAAAATTAAATCATATTATAATTATTTCTTCGAGAAATTGAACTGCATCTAAAGATGCGTCTTGATTCAAAGCCAGACTGTAATTTTTTTATATCTCAGCCATTGAAGTCGCAAAATGAAAACGTGTCAAACAAAGGAAAATCAGAAAAATATTAAGAATATTGTATGATCAGGATCCAGAAATTTCGAGCATGGTTTCAAACCTCAGTTTTTTACCTAAATATGCATTTTATAGTATATTCATATATTACATGAATACTTTAATTAAAAATTAAATAAAAAGAATGGATTAAATAGATTCTAGAAAATCTATTTAATCATGGAAATGACATAGAATTAAATTATTTTCTTCTTCTTAATAGAGTGACAGTTAAACCTACACTGAACAATCCAAAGAATGCAAATAACATATCAAATGGAGATTCTTCGGTGACGGTTTCACCAGCTTCGGTAATTGTAACGTCATCACCAGCTTCAGTCGTAGTTACTTCTACAATGCAGTGTATTAATTATTTCTTCAAGAAATTGAGTTGCATCAAAAGACGTGTCTTGATTCAAAGTCGAACTGTAATTTTTTGAAACCTCAGCATTTGAGGTAGGAAAATGAAAACTTGTTAAACAAAGGAAAATCAGAAAAGCATTAAGAACATTGTATGAAAA
>MDVR01000105.1 GCA_001940725.1 Candidatus Heimdallarchaeota archaeon LC_2
AAATGCTTCAAACTCTTTTGTGTGATTCCTCGATGGGTTATGCACAAATTGAGATCCATTATCATGAAGTATGGCTTCGGGAGCACCATGCTTCTTCACTAATTTTTCCAATGTGTCCACCCAGGATGCTGTAGTTTGATTATCAGAGATCACAGCTGCCAAATTATATCTGGAATGGTCATCAATCACATTATAGGCAAATAACTTGCCTGGTTTGTAGAATGGACCCACATTATCAATCTGCCATAATTCATTGGGTTTACCTCGTTCAAAACTTTTGTAATACACCTTCTTTTTACGATTTCGTCTTAATTTACCCTTCCCCACCTTTCTCAGTTGATATTGGGTAGTCGATTCTGAAATGTATCTTTGGCTTTCCAAAGAAATTGCAGAAGCTATGGTTCGAGATGATAATTGACGGTCTCGCAATGCAAAGATGCGTGACAATATCTGTGAAGGAAGCCTACTTGATTTTGGACCCGGTTTTCTGGGGACAATCCCATCCAGCCCAAATTCTTTGTAGTTCTTCGATTTTCTGAAATAGGTTGATCTTGCAACTCCGAATTGCTCAAGAATCTGATCCACTGTTTTATCATGATGTTTTGATCGAGGATCTGATCGTTCCTCAATGGTCTGAACAAGAGAGATAAATGCTCTCACTTTCTCTTTCTTTACTAGGACTTGTTTTAGTTTGAACATTAGCAATTCAATTTCAGCAGGTCCTACTTCTTCATTATGTAATATCTGTGTGACATGTCTAGCTATTGACATGTGTCTCATTAATTGTTACAGTTGATAATCGATTTCGTCAGATGTTAGAATCAATTCACTGGTTTTTAATTCATTTTTATTCATCTCCTCTAAAATATTGAGAATCTATAGAATCTATCTCAAACCTGAATTGGTGCAATCAACATTCGACTATGTACGTTACCCATATCTCGACGTTGGAGTTTGGTTGGATCAAATTCCACACCATCACGAAGAATATAAAAACAACAACGTAGTATCTTTACTGCAACAGCCACCAGTGCCTTACTTTTTAACACACCACGCTTAACCAACCCTTCAAAAAAATCTTGCAGTGGACCCTTGGTTTTAACTGCTTGTAAGGCACTCCAACCTAGATGAAAACGAAGCAATGATGGACCTGCTTTACTGATCTTACCCATCCGCTCTTTTTGACCACTAGAATATTGCATCACCGCTAGACCTGCAAACGCAGTCACTTTACGACTTGCCCGATTACCAACAAAACGATGAACATCACCTAAAAAGCCGATGATCGCTGCTCCGGCTGTGATACCTACACCAGGTATCTCACTAATTTTTTCTATTTCGGTTGGGAATCCATCAAACACATAATCATGGATTTTGATCTTAACCTCTGCAACTTGATCCTGCAATTGTACGATTCTAGGTATTAGAAGTTTTAATTCGTACACCCAAATTGGATCCGAGATACCGACAGAATGCCTTGCCAAATCTATCATCTTATTAGCTTCACTTAGTCTAAATCTACCTCTACTATGCCTTTTTAACAATATAGTTAATTTTTCCACTCCAAGCTCAATTAGATCTGACGGTGTGGGTGCACACTGTAATATCTCTAGTGATGTTTTGCCAAACAATCCCTTTATTGCCTTTGATCGCTCTGGAAATATAACATCCATCAAACGTGTGGTTTGGTTCTTCAAACGAGTAAGATCTCGCTTCAGTTTCTTATCCAATTGAAGCAGTTCTTTCAATTGTGCATACTTTTTATCATAAAGTTCACCTTTCAATAAACCTAATTCTGCGCCTTTAGCCAGTACTAGTGAATCAATAGGATCCGTCTTGAAATACGGTTTAATGACATTTCTTAGATACTTTGCCTGTCTGGGATTGCAAATAATAAGATTGTAATCATGATGTTCTAACCATCGAGCTAACACCTCATAATAATGAGCTGTGGCTTCCATAGCTACTTTTCCCTCAGGAAAATTCTGGGTATATTTTCTTATATTCGTATGCAATTTTTGAAATCCTTTTTCTGAATTATCGAAGAAGAACTCTTTCAACACTTTTCCAGCAAGGGGATTAAAACGGTCAGAAAGCAAAATCGATGCATGATGTTTTTGCTTTGCGATATCGATTCCAACGTTAATTTTAAGATTGGTAATTTCATTCATTTTCTAAGTACTCCTGTACTTGGAGGTCTACCCAGTTCATTCTGGATCCTTTCTACTCTAAGCTTTCGTACGAGCTCTTCTCAAACCAATGGAATGCTCAATCTTATCTGCAGAGAAATGAAAGGTTAGCACAGTCTCGATCACGGGTTGCCTCCGCTATATTATTATTACAATAACATTGAAGTCCCAATCGATTATTCGTGCTTAACCTCCATGTCTCTTTACGGAGACATGCTAATTTATTTTATTTTAGTGTACTAGATAAGTCTCGATCATCCAGTATCATGGGAATCAGAACATGAAAAACAAACCTGGATATTAATTGAACCCTTTTAATTTCCATAATATTTTATTTTTAATAAATAAAAAATACTAATACTTAAAATCAAAATAAGTATTAATCCGATAAATTGATTTAATGAAATAAATTCAAGTGTCGAATTCAAGTCTGACATACTAGAATTAATCCAAATTGGGTTTGTGAATTTAATATAAGTGATCTCATTACTAAATATCTCATAATTGTTAAGATCGGGATTAGACTCAATATTCAAATTTTTTAACGTTTCATTGTATAAATTTAGATTTGGAGCATCAAATGTAAATTTCGTTGTTGTCGATGGATCAGTTTGATTTATTTGAATAAACCAAGTTATATTATAGTTTCCTTTCTTTTCTGAACGAATTATATCATTACTTCCTATACCGAGAGACATCCCCCCTATCGTTAGCGATTGTTCATAACTTACTATTAATTCATATTCACTCTCATTTATAGAAAAATCGGCATAATAACCCCAAATGAACGTCCTTGATCGATTATCATTCGTTGCTTTATTAACATAAGATCTAATTGTTATGGAGTCGTTTTTCTTGTCAAAATCTAAATCTTTGATTTCGAAAACCAATTGTAACCAAATTAGGTCTATTTGGCCATTAAAGGCAAATTCTTCTTGGTAAATCTGTGTTGAAGGCATAATAGGTTCATCATTGTTGATTAATCCTGAAACATGTGAAGATTTTGTGTGGTTGAATGTTGCCGACATAAACAAAATTGAAATAATAACCAATCTAATATGAAACCGCATTTAAACCCTCAATAATTCAATATTCATTTTTATGGTAAAGTCTTATATTAACGAAGCCATAGTATAAATCAAATAAAACTCGTTCTAATGGATGAAATTTGTTCTTCTAATAAAATACTTTGAGGATCGAATTTTTGAATAATAGGTCAACAACACCTGAAGCAGTCGAATTTAGAATTAAAGTATTAGTTTCGTTGGTAAAATTTGTTTAACCATCCATAAAAACACGCTCTAGTAGTCGAACAGGGAAATTTAAAATCTAGTTCATATCACAATCTATGATCAACTCACCCATCAAAATTTGACATCTGTTTATTAAAGGTAATCCAATTCGACCTACTTTTTGACCCCCGAATCACCCAGTTTTTATTTCATGTATATTTGTTGACTCCGAGAATTAAATTGAGAAATATACGAAAAAGTTTTGCAAAAATTACTAGGTAATTTGAGGTGTAAAAACTAGGTTAAAACATGGGTGCAGAACTGATCGATGAATAATTTTCAATTTGTCATCTGGTATTTTGCAGGATAGAATAGATAAATCCCAAAAGTAATGATAAGCAAAATTAATCGTAATCCAAAAAGTTCTAGAAAACTTGGAATTTGTTCAATTGAAACTGCTGAATCATAGGTTAACATATTAAAAATTGAAAGAGGGAAGATAGAATATCCTATTGGTTCAAAGACTAATAAAAATAGAAATGAAGGTAGTATATAATAATTTATTACATTATTCTTAAAGATCTCAGACAATAAGAAATACAGACTTATCCAAAATGATGCAACACATAACACAAGAATTAATGATAGAATAACAGCTCGAACATGGATCGCGAAATCTATATCCACAGATGTGAAATAAACATTGAATAAAAAGATGATATAAGCTGGAAATACTAGTATCGAAGTTGTAACTATCATCATTGACATCCTTTTTATTTTTACATTTTCAGAAATTGAATTTGGGGCCATACTCTGTCTGGTTCTATAACTTTTAAGGTAATTATACTTGAATAATGATAGGCAAATTGCAACAATCACTAAGGTAATTCGAGTTAAATCTCCAAGTAAATTGACAAGATCTCTATGGGTTGAGTAAATAGATCGATCGAGTTAAGACATAGACTGGATCTATCCAATAATTCGGCTAACTCTTATGGGATTCTGATGGATCACCCAATTCTTTCAGATTGGTGCCAAATAACGATGATTCATCAATTAGTTCTAATAATATCTGGATTAAATTTTGATATTGTTGCAAACCTGAAGGTTCTAAAAAGATCATTTGAATGAATTTTCCTTCAATAACATTATCCTCTATATGTATGAAATTTTTATCCTTCATAGCTCTTGTATGTGTGCTAAGATCAGACCAAGTAACACCCATTAATTTTCTCAATTCCTTTGTTGGTACCTTTACATGTTCTGTTAAAATCTGGCACATTGCCAACCTCATGGGATGAAGAAGAAATTTGTAATCATAAAGCTCCTGGGGGATAAATTTTCCTAAATCCTCACTAATTTTTTTCTTGTTGATAAAATTGGCACCGATAACATAATTACTAGTAGCAAAACCTCCAAAAATACGTTGTATCACTTCTTTTGTATTCGGAGGTAAATGATTTGATAAATTCGTATTGGAAATAAGTTGTGAACTTTTTGTTGATACGCGCCCAGCTTTAATAAAAATACCAAGACCAGCGATACTGAATAAAGAGGCTATCAACCCTCCAATCAACAATGGATTTAATGCTGGAAATCTAAGATCCAGATCTGAATTAATGGTCCCATGAATTTGTAGAGCGTAAATATCATTGGTAAAGATAATTTGACCCTCGGAGTCAATTTTATATCCTCCAACGTAAATAGCAGAATTATCATTTGGATTATACGCTAGACTTCCGAAAATATAAACCTCGTTTAGAGTAGATGATTGTGAATACCATCTATTACTTTTGAAATCAAATATCCAAGTCACACTTGAGGCGATATTTGCTTCGTATCCCCCGTATAATACGATTTGACTATTTTGAATATCATATATAGCCGCATGTCCCATCCCGTTTTTAGGACCAGCTGTTACTTCTTGAAATGTCCAAGTATTAGCATTATAGTCAAAATACCAAAATTCCATATGACTACCGTTATTCAAAATTTCAGACTCGATCGATCGATCAGACTCTAATATGGCCGATCCAATGGTACCTCCCAAAAGAATCATTTTATCTTGATGATTGTCATATAATGCTTCAGTACCAACTGAATATTTCGCTAAATTATTTGTACTTAAAAACCTCCAATCTTGATTTGTAAAATCAAACGCCCAGGATTCGAAATAATCATCAACCCCATTTGTACCACCATACATTATAGTTATTTCATTTTTATCGTCATATATCATTGAATGAAAAAACCGAGGTGGTGGTAGCGTTTCGGGAAATATTTCAGTCCAAGTATTGTTTTCATAATTATAGACCCACATATCATTAATAATTGTATAGTTTTCGTCCAAAAATTCATTAACACCACCATATAGAAGTATTTTGTCAAATTTATTATCGTAAACCATAGAGTGGAAATATCTCGGTTGCGGACTTATCGAAGGGGTAATATTCAACCATGTTTCGGTTTTTGGGTCATACATTAAAGTATCTCCAAAGATAACATCGTCGGAAACCCCTCCAAATAAAATAAAGATCGAAGCAGATTCATAGTAAACGAATTCTGGATCAGTACGCAATCCTAATACACTTGATGAAGGCATAGCCGACCATGAAATCAATTGACCATTATTTCCCTCATTTTCAGAATTTGTGGGCATGAGAGTTGAAATTTCAGATCCACTTGACGATTGATCGATCGATGTTGTTGCTTCAAGGTAGGTTGTGGAAGTTGTGGTTGTATTAGCCTGATTTAAGGAGATATTACTGAAAGAATCAGATTCGAAATGTATTGATGCGTCAGATCGCCAGATGTTACCCACAATGATTAAGCTAACGACAATAACAATAATTCTAAGTTTGGGAGACAGTTAATATTACCTCACTTCTTTGTTAATCTAAGATCAATTACTTGTTATATCTATCAATTTAGAATTACATTTGATCCATATAAATATTAAATAGCTCAAGTGTGCCGAATCTGCACTTAAATTTAAATAAACTAAGAATATATTAGTTCTTTCGTTTATCATCTATATTTTCCTGACCAATCCGATTTCTGCTCAAAACCCATATTATATTCTTGGTCAAATGCGATTACTGAAGGTGATGAATATTTATGGAAAATTGAGACTCTGCAAGAAAATTACGACTATAATACAACATATTCAACTATACAAACTAATTCAACTGTTTCTGATTCTAGTGAAACTCCATCTATCGATTAAGTCTGACCAATATATTGGTATGACTATCGATAAATCAATTATAAATAGCTAAAACGAAAGGAAAAGATCGATTTTCATCTTACTATAATAAAGGGAAGAAAACTCGGTAAATCCGAGAAATAAATAGTATAAATATGGGATTGTATTGTTTAGTATTATGAGTGAGTTCAATAGGAGTAGTGGAACCAAAGCAAAAAAGTCTCGAGTTTTAAAATTATCTCTTTTCACCTTGAACCTATATTTCCTTTACTTACTATTTTCGGCATCATGGTTACTTACATCTGTAAAATATTTCTTTGGGATAACATTGTTATTTTTCATCTTAGATATCATTTCCAAATCAAAAACCAAATCTCAGCATTTTCAACATAGGGGATCTTCGTTTATAGACTTTGTAAAATTATCCAAAAAATATTTCAAGATAAACAGGAAGTATGTATTGGCTAGTATTTTAGGTTTAGTTCTCGCAACAATTATGATATCCCAGACAATTCTGATGAACTCAAGTTATCAACAAAGCAGTTTGGAAAACTTTCTTGCTAATGAAAACTCAAATGCATTTCAAATTGAAATTCAAGGAATTGGAGTACAAAATTCATCTGTAGTGAAAAATCAAATAATGGCAATTCAACATACTGTAATTGAAGAATTGGAATCTAGTCGCATCAAATTTGACTATGGAGTAACCAATATTTTCACTGAAATCATGGCTGTAACAAGACCACCAGAGACAAGTGAGGATGAGTCTAGGTATGTTGAAGTATTCCCTTTATCCATGAATACGTGGAATGATGAAATAGCGTCAATTCTGGAAAACTTACCCACTTTTAATGGAATCGCAAATCAAAATGAATCACTACTTATTTTAGATGAATGGCTTGATCCGGGTGATTTCCCAAGTTTATTTGACGACTCAATCTCCATACTAATTGGTGAACCCTTTAAATACCCTGATGATAACAGTTCATTTTCTTATATTAACCAGACTATCGATACACGTTGGATTCCAATTAATGCCGATAGAGATAAAATCTATGAATCTTGTATGATAGATTGCTGGAGATATGGCAGACTACTCATGGAAAATAGTTTAATCGTATCAGAAACGAAATATTTCGAAATGCTTGAGCAACTCAATACTATTGCTAATCTAAATAATAATGACAAGTTTTGGCAGGGTGTAATACAATATGATGTTCATGTCAAAATCCCTGATCTTACAAGAACAAGTATTGAGCAGTTAATCTTTGAACTTGATCAAATGGTGAATTCTCTCCGATCAGCATTTCTCTCACAATTGATCATACAAGATTCAAGGGTTTGGTCTCCTCTAGCAGAAACGCTTGAACAATACAAATTGGAGCGGGAAGCATTTGGTGTAGCACTGCTTATGATTTCTCTTCCATTAATTGGCGTATCGCTCTTCCTAGTATATTTTTCACTCACTTTGGTTGAAAAACGAAAATCTAAGATCATTGCTATAATGAAAATCAGAGGATCTTCAAAGGATCAATTACGCTTAATGCAGTTCGCTGAAATTATGGTTGCTGGAATGATTGCTGCCATAGTTGGGATGGTACTTTCAATTCCTTGGGCGTTAATTACTTTTAGAGTTTCAAACTTCTTTGAATTTAATGCAGATCCAATTGATTTATTCATACCTATTTCTTGGTATTTGAGACTTCCCCAAATAGCAATTATATTGACAATTGATCTAAATATGAATAGTTTGATATCTTTGTCAGACACCCGTATTGATGAAGGAGAAGACGTAGAAGAAAGTAAACCTCCATTCTGGCAAAGATTATATCTAGATCTAATTCTATTTAGCATGAGTGTTGGGGTAATAGTATTTGTGAGAACTTTCCCAATCTCCAGTGCCGCTCTACTTGACTTTCTTCTGTTTGGTATTGCTCCCTTGGCATTGCTTATAATCCTAATTACATCTCCATTAGTAGTATCTCGTTACTTCTCCACAGTCATAAGTTATATTTCTGATTTTCTATGGAGGGTTCAAGGTGGAATGCTTGCCCTTGCAACACGAAATATGAGGAAAAATCGTTATTCTTCTTCAAAACTAACTGCTTTGTTGATGTTAGGAATGATGTTATCTTTCATATCGATAATAATTCCAACATCGCTAGTTGCTTATGAAATAGAACGTACTAATTATGATATAGGTGCAGATGTGTATATTACTAATCTGGATATCGATAATCAAACAATATTAGATTTAACTCTAGTTGAGGGAGTAAAATCAAGAACTGAAATAATTCGTGCAGAAATTAATCTTTATCCCGATCAAGATTTTAGATTTGGCGGAGCTGTTAATTATTACCATTTTCTTGGAGTTAATACAACGACATTTGCAAAAACAGCTTATTGGAGAAATAATTATGCTGATAAAGGATTAACTGAAATTTTATCTAACCTGAAGGATGATACAGCTGGTGTGTCGAAAAAACAATTAAATGCGTTAGGAATAAAACAGGGCCAGAACGTTCCAAATTTACCTACCAACGTTTCAAATATTATGGTTGCAGCTACTTTTGATTATTTCCCTAATTTGGTTTCATATGAACCTATTGAATATGAAGGTTATATCGATGCATGGAAAATTGAGTTTTTAGGTCATATAAATTTTGTTAGAACTCTTGAAAATGTAGCTGAAAGCTATTCAACAGGAATTTATCTAAAACTAGAAGATGGAGCAAACAAGACTAAAGTGGATGAATTATTGGAAATGAATTTCAAAGATTTTGAAGGAGTACGGATTAGAAGTGTTAATGAAGAATTTAGCAATATTCAAGAAGCGGACGAATTCAAAATTATTCTATCATCGTTTCAATCAATGTTGATCATAACAGTTTTGATTAGTATTATTGCAGTTTCATATTTTACATTTATTACATTGTCAGAAAGGAATAAAGAAATCGGAACATTTAGGGCCATAGGCATGGTGAAAAATCAAATATTTATATTATTAATAGTGGAAGCTATGATCATGTTGGTATCAGGAATTATTTTGGGGGCATTATTTGGTTGGTTTATTTCGTCTAATTTTTTATATATTTTAAGTAGGCCTGAAATTGGAGGATTAATTCCTCCTCAAACACTATATATTCCATGGAGATTGACCTTTGGATTTTTAGGCACCATGTTTATATCAACAGGAATTGCTGCTGGTTTTCCGGCCCAAAGAGTCGCATCAAAACAAACTGGGAATGTACTAAGAGCGGAGTGATACACATAATGGAAAGCACCAAATTTATTGAGATAAACCAAATTACAAAGCATTTCAGAGATCCAGCCTCAAATATTTTTTTTCAGGCATTACGAGGAATTGATCTAACTGTTGAGCAAGGTTCAATAACTGCCATCATAGGTCCTTCTGGTGCCGGAAAAAGTACCCTCCTAAATATTCTGGGAGGAATGATGAGACCATCAACTGGTACTATTCATGTCGATAATTTACCTCTCCATTCAATCGATGATACAGATCTTGAAAACTATCGAAAATTAACAAGTGGTTTTCTGTGGCAACTACCTGAGCGGAATCTCTTGCCCAATCTTACAGCTGCTGAAAATGTCCAGTTTGCCATGGAGGTATCTAATTTTGCTAGAGAAGAGCGTGAAAAAAGGATTGTGGACCTATTATCATCAGTTGGAGTACAACATCGATCATCTCACAAATTAGGTCAACTTTCAGGGGGCGAGGCACAAAGAGTTAGCTTAGCAGTGGCATTAGCGAATTCACCAAAACTCCTTCTGGCAGATGAGCCTACTGGAGAACTAGATTCAGAAACCACAATGGAAATTATTGATTATCTCAAAGAGATAAATAGAGTACAAGGATTGACAATTGTAGTAGTTACTCATGATAATCGATTTGAGAGAATGACCAATCAAAGTTATAATATTGTAGAT
Source organism: Candidatus Heimdallarchaeota archaeon LC_2 (assembly GCA_001940725.1). The sequence goes on from MDVR01000105.1 coordinate 10,575, forward strand.
GGTGTAATTTCTGGCATGAGAAGATCAATTTCTGGAAAGGAGGCTTCTGACTGGAAATCCACTATAAGGGAAGAAGTAGGAGTACTAAATAAATTCGGGATGATTAAAGTCCCTGAAAAACTGATCCGAAAATATAATTTTGTTAATTATATTCGATTTGTTGAAGATGAAGCATCTGGTAGGCTATATATCGAACCTGCAGATCAATTAAAGGAGGGAAAACAATAATGTCATTAATTCAAATAGAAAATGTGTACAAGGAATACGGTATCGGTGATAGCAAGGTCCATGCCATACAAGGAATAGATTTGGAAATAAGCGAGGGTGAATTTATTGTAATACTTGGCAAGTCTGGATCAGGGAAAAGCACACTCCTTTCTCTCATAGGTGGATTAGAACAGCCTAGTAGTGGCGAGATCATCTACAAAGAAAATAAGCTCAGTGGGATGACTGAAGATGAATTAACGATTTTACGTCGAAGCGAGATTGGAATAATTTTTCAGCACTTCTTCCTCATGGATGCCATGACTGCATTAGATAATGTTGAATTGCCACTCCTAATAGCAGGGGTACCTCGTGCAGATAGGAGAGAATGGGCATTGGAAACCCTTGACATGGTATCTTTAAAAGATAGAGCAGCCCATTATCCAAATGAATTATCAGGCGGAGAGCGTCAGAGAGTTGGAATTGCTCGAGCCTTTGTAAACAAGGCTGCATTGATTATTGCTGATGAACCAACTGGAGATCTCGATAGTAAGAAAGGCGAAGAAATTATTGATCTCTTGCATGATCTTCTAAAAGGAGGGAAGCAATTTCCGAGTCTTGACTGGAGTCCAACAATTATAATGGTAACCCACGATGTAGGCATGCTTCGATCCGGTATGAGAGTTATTACAATTTCAGATGGGCGAATTATTCAAGATAAGGCATTTACTGGGAACTATGAAGAATTTGATCCTCACGGAGATCCTTCAAAAATTGTGGGACAAACTTATGGGACTGAGTAGGTTAAATCTAATCTTTATTGATCACCAAATCGAAACTAATTAAAGTCGTTCGATCGATTGTTTCCCTTAATAATTCGATCGATCGATTATGAACAGCAATAATTAATGGGACACATGTCAATTGCTAGACATGTCACGCAGATATTACATAACGAAGAAGTAGGACCTGCAGAAGTTGAATTGCTTATGTCCAAACTAAAGCAAGTCCTAGATAAGAAAATGAAAGTGAGAGCATTTATCTCTCTCGTTCAGACCATAGAGGATCGGTCGGATCCTCGATCAAAACACCATGATAAATCGATTGACCAGATCTTGGAAAGTTTTGGAGTTGCCAGATCGACTTATTATAGAAAATCCAAGAATTACAGCGAATTTGGACTGGATGGTATTATTCCCAAGAAACCAGGTCCGAGATCCAGTAGGCTTCCATCACCGATTTTATCACGCATCTTTGAGTTGCGAGACCGTCAATTATCATCTCGAACCATCGCATCTGCGATCTCATTGGAAGGTCAAAGATACATTTCAGAATCGACAACCCAATATCAGTTGAGAAAGGTAGGAAAGGGTAAATTAAGAAGAAACCGTAAGAAGAAGGTGTATTACAAGAGATTTGAACGAGGCAAACCTAACGAATTATGGCAGATTGATAATGTGGGTCCATTTTACAAACCAGGGAAGCTATTTGCCTATAATGTGATTGATGACCATTCCAGATACAATCTGGCCGCAGTGATATCAGATAACCAAACTACAGCATCATGGGTGGATACATTGGAAAAATTAGTCGTAAAATATGGCGTCCCAGAAGCCATACTTCATGATAATGGATCACAATTTGTGCATAACCCATCGAGGAATCACACAAAAGAGTTTGAAGCATTTTTGAAAAAATACAAGATTCGAGGTATCAAATCAAGATTTCGACATCCCCAGACTACAGGAAAAGTGGAAAGAGTGCAACAGAGTCTACAATATGAGGCTCGAGATTTGGTCTTCACCAAAACGATTGATGAGCTTCAGGAAGCGGTAGATAACTGGAGAGGGTTTTACAATAAGGTTCGAATTCATTCCTCAACCAAAATGACTCCCCAGGAACGTTATTTTGGTCAAGAAGCAGGATATGCAGCCAAGCTTTCAGCTTGGCAACATTATGAGCAATCGCTCATAAAATTTGAGTGGAGTTGATGTCTCACTAATTATTAATGATAACAATCGATCGATCGAATCATGAAGGACGACTAACCTCCCATCAATAGATCGAATTTAATTCGCAAGACATACTGCTAAATATTATATGGAGTACAAAAACTATCTAAATACTGGTCAATAATTCCCTTAAGCTAGATAAAGAATTCTAATAGAACTTGTTTTGAGGGATAGATAGAAATGACTGACAGTGAAACACATATACATGCTAACTTTAGATGTTTCTTAAATTCTGAAACTGAGTCCAATCCACTTTTTTCAACTGCAACATATACACGCGTTCAGATGTTTATTTCCCGTCCAGACTTAGGAAATCCTACATTGACGCAAAATTGCACAAATTGCGGTCAAGTGTTAAAATTAGAAGTTTTCAGCAGTAAATACCAAAAAACTCAGAGGAAAATTGGGAAGCGGATTATTATTGGATTCATCCTTTATCACTTTCTTTTCTTTACTGTAGCCCTAAATGATGATTCTGGTGATTATAGATTTCTAGGAGAAATTTTCTTTTTTGTTTGGATATTTGCACTTTGGGGGATAAATCATTATTTTCGAAATCCAATTAAGAAAAAATCGAGTTGGGCTAACCATAATCTCGAGTACCCACCTAGAGATATGGACGACTTAAACTACGAACTAATAAAGCATGGTTAGTTTGATCAATCTTGCGTCATGTTTAATTAATCATTTGAATAAAAAGGCTGACTGACGAAGGTTGATCGATTTACTATTGATGCTAAATGGCAGACGGTAATGTTAGAATATCACAATTTAAAGTATTTGGGGAATCCGTTGTCATTCCGAGTGCACGATAATCACCTAATGGAATACCTTGGTATTCAATAGTAATTTTTGGTTGCAATTCTGCAGGGTAAATGATTCTGTAATAGCCATCTAATTCAATTGGTACAACTTGATTACCGAATTCAATTGAAGTTATGTTAAGACAAGATTGTATAATAAAACCCTTACCGTTCTGGTCTAATCCCACAAGAGTATTGAATCTTAACATAAGATCAGATTCGTTGGGAACTGAAAGGAGATTATAATGAACTATTCCTGTTAGGTTTGTTTCATTACTTTCTATAACTTCAAACCTTAGTTCAATAAATACGGGAAAATCTGCGTCAGTGTCATTTACAATAGTTCTTTGCATGTCACTGGTATGATTTAACCCGATCATTATAATGAATATTAATAATGTTCCTAACAACTTCGATGAAAAAGATTGCAATGTTTTCAATTGAATTTTATTTTCAACCAACAGAGCTGAAAATATACCGAGAATAATGAATAGAGACATCATGATCAGAGTTCGAAAATTTACCACAAACTCATTAGAAACATCTACCAGCAATAAAACAACAAAAATAGAGAAAAGAATTAAAATAGACATCACAATGAGTACTCCTAATTTGATATTCCCCTTCAGTATGGTGGAAATTTTAGTATTACTAAATTGGTTTTCTAATAAATAATTGGTTATACCTACTGAGCTTGAAACCGTACTAATACCCAGTAGGAATAAGTAAAGTGTTGAAAAGGCCAAGTAATACTTATCAAAATCGTTTCTACTGAGATCGAGTTCAGAATGGTTTTTAATTTGCCATAAGAAGTCAAAAGTAATTACTACGAATAATAATTCGATTATTAGTTTGATGGGGACAGGATAATAAGAATGATTATTGTCAGTTATATTATTATGATTTGTAAATGATACAAACGCCGAGATGAGCATCAAGGTGACCAAAAAATAATTTAACCTGACCCACTCCGACATTTCTGAGGAGATAAATCCGCTAGAATAGAAATTATCAGCATAAAAAAATAAATAAAAAATTAAGTCATTTGAAATTTCAATAGTCTTGACTGTAAATAGCATGAAATGAATAATTGCAATATTTAACATGAAATGCCCACGTTCTTTATGTTTTAGTCGTTTTTTACTGAAGATAGAATAGATCTGAATAGCGAGATCTGCAAATAATAATATTGCGACCAAAATAACTGGGTATCCTTGAGGATTCCTAACGGTATCATCTGCATCGACATCGATTGTTGAAAATTCATATCCTTGGGAGTTTCTTTCGTAAAATGAAATCTCGATGGCTATACTAGCAGAGAATATTAACGCTAATACTCCAAACATAGAAATTGAGAGAATAAAAAGAGCGATCTGGAGTTTATATTGTTTTAACATTATTACATCAACATACTTGGAATTGACTACTTAAGTCACAGTTTATTAGTCCAATTAAAGATCAATCGATCGAAATCAGCTATTAATATTATTCACTTTGTTTATTTAAATAACTTTGATCACATAATTATCAATATACTATGAATGTGATTCATTTATTACACAATTTTCAGTTACGCGTGGCTCTCATGGCTCTCTGTCGGATTTATTTCGAAATTAGTACAATATAACATAGAATTACTCGATCGATCGATTGCGTAGGTAAGGTTGATACCGACAAAAATCAGCAACTCGCTATGAAGTTTGGAGCTTCAAGCATCCCAACATTCTGGGCATTCAAAGATGGAGTACCCGTCGGAAGATTTGTTGGTGCTCAACCAAAGGCTGATCGATCGATCTAGCTTGTCTCAAAATCTAGTGAATCCTTATTCTTTCTAGTGTTCAGCTATTCATTCTAGTAAATTCTTCAGAAAACCGAAAAGTAAATAGATTCGCAGGTAATCCTTCGAATCAGTCAAAATGCGTAGAAAACTACCTGCGTATCTAATATTTCATAGAATCGGCAAAAAGTCTATCGCTTCTATCTCGAACATCGATCCAGTAAGTGTCTCTAGTAAATAGTTATTCTTTCTAGCGAATACCTAATCAAAACTGCTTCATTCATCAAAATTCTTTGTGAGAATCTCAATTCTGCTAAAAAAACTCATTAATAATTCAAGCCAAAAATCAAAATTACATACTATCCGCTAGGATTTGTTTGTAAACCAGTGTTGAAAGCGTTGTAAAGGGTGTATTTCAACTACTGGTGCTTTTTTCCTTTGCAGTTAACGGTGGATCACAGCCAGTTAGGATCCAATCACTAATCAGTCCAACCACAATTTTCCTGAGTGAGTCACACAATTCACGTAACGGCTCTATCGGAATTGGAACCCATTTACGCCTCGGAAATTCATTGGTTACCCGACACCAGGTGGGATATTTTTTGCTTTCCCGTAATTTCTTTCCTCCCTCAATTTCCTCCAAAGAAGCAGTTTCACAACAACTGTAGTCCAAACTCAATTTGTCTCCCTTCTCAATCAACTCCAGGTTCTCCATTATCCACAGATTATAGACCATCACCGCATTCCACATCAACCAGTATCTCAAACTGTAAGATTGTGATGTGGTCTTTCCCCAGATATCCTTGTACACTCGATAACCAGTCTCAATCCCCCATCTTCTACGATACTCCTCACTGAGTATGATGAATATCTCCTCGTAACTGTATTCCTCTTTCAGTAACTTTTCGGGTGGTTTCAATAGACAGAAGTAGAGAAAATCATTGTGAATTGCATCTGGATTGGCATTTTTCTTCTTTCTCCACTTTGTACGATATTCTTCTGAGAGTGGAGCAAAGATCAGAATGTATTCTTGAGATTTATTTTTGGCTCCTATTACTAATTTCATCTCTCCAGCTGTGTATCCATATTGCTCATACCATTGTTTTATCGCTGTTTTCACCCTGGAAGTTCGGATTACTGGCATTAACACACTTCCACTGAATTTGTGTCTGAGATACTTGAGGACATCGACTTGATAAAAACCACGATCCAGATAGAT
>MDVR01000106.1 GCA_001940725.1 Candidatus Heimdallarchaeota archaeon LC_2
GGCAAAAATTTTGCGAAAAAGGAGCTTGGTGGGAACCCATATAAATTTACTAATGGTACTAATTTATCCCGATCAACAAAAATTGTCCCAGTATCAGGAAATCGAATTGTTTGATCTCTCGCAGTTCTATCACGTGAGGTTCCAACTAACATGGTGATGTTCAAATAAAAATTATCTACCCTGTCTGGTGGAAATAAAGTTTGATTTATCAATAGGGTTGTATTTGAATTTGATAAGGTTAAACTAGGAACGTCCTGAACAATATCTCGTTGTACATGTGTACCTCCAATAATCTCTATGAAAATGTAGGCGATGACTTCAATATATATTATGCTAATATTTTCGGGTATTAATTTCAATGTTATATTTAATTCTACTAGTTGTTGCTTCCCTTCAGGCCATATTAAATTTGATTTAGCAAAACTTGAAAATTCGTATCCATCATCAGGTGAAAATATAAGGGGATTCCCAGTTATTTGAGCATCAACATTAAATGAACTGCTCATGACAAAAAAAAGTAAGATACTAAGACCTGTTATTTTATTTTTCAATGTAATTACCTCATTTTCTTAGCGAAGATATCATTTCATCTATATCTTTCGAGTACTCGAATAAATAGCCATAATCAATTTCTTCTTCCATCATTTCCATCTCTTGACCCCTAGTAAGCAAATCGACCAATAATCCTTCATCTAAATCCTTATTCAATTTAGATAGTTCAATTATTAAATCTGAATTCGTGAAAATAGATATATCTTTTTTCAATATTGATGCAATTTCACTTTTCAATTTCCAATAATGGCCAATATACCCTTCACGATACCTCTTTACGTTAGTTTTGTCTGTTGCCAGTGTTAAAGCAAAAATATGAGCCTCTTCCACAAATATTTGTTCTTCTTGCTTCTTTTCAAAATCATCGATCTTTTTCTTATACCTATTTTTGAAGACCCAATAAGCAATCAAAAACGATAATAGTGGTGCAATCAACCCCAAAATTGAGAATAGAAATATTTCTGAGGCTGCTGTTCTTAAAATACTATCAATATCCTGTGTCTCAGCTTTTGCAATTTGAAAATTTGTGTTTAGATTTTCCAATGCATCCAATATACTTACATAGGACCAAGTGATTTGAGTTTCAAAAACATCATGAAATGCATCCATCAATCGGTTCTCATCATAGAAAGTGATATTCCAGCGACCTTGATCCGTTTCAAATATTGTCATTTCTATATTCGGATCAAGTGCAGATGTAGGAGAGGCGCTATATAGGAATACATCCTTTGGTAAGAGAACAGTATAGGTCATATCTACTCGGAAAAATCGCTCCTCAATAGTTTGCAAATTTGAAGGTAAGAAGTATTCTACCCAAAATCTATCTAGATAAATCAGAATTCCAGAGAAATTATAAGTTGTGTATGATCTATCAAGGATGTAGGTGAATGTATCAGAGGGATTATTCACTCTAAATCTACTGCCGTCTGGATCTTCTTCGTATGGTATTTTTATGCCCTGATCATTATAAACCATTATTGAATTTACTTCACTTGTGTTTGTATATATGTATATGACATCTCTTTCAACAGGTAGGGATATTGATACTGTCTCTATTAAATTATTTGCGTCTTGGATGTTATATTCACCATGCCAAATGATATTGTTATTCTCAATTTGAGCATCCACAGCTAATGGGGCAAATAACGATGGAATTAATATTAACCCTGCTAAAAGTAATGATTTAGTTGGTATTCTTGGTGCATCACCGGTCTCAATATCTTTTACTGATCTTCTTGGAAGTTCTTTTGCTTTTTGCAAATCAGATTCAAAACGTTTTCTCGCAATTAAATAAGCTAGCAATATCGAAAAAAGGGACGCGATGACCGCTAAAGTTGCTATAACAACAAAAGATGTATTTAGTAGATTCAATCTATTTTCTTCCTCTTGTCGTTTTTCATTTTCAACTTGATTTTGATAGACTTGTTCAGTAAATTTGAGATAAATATCGTCAAATGAATAAGTTACTTCTATTATGAGCGGATCGTGTTTACTATCCAAAGCACGATGTTTGTATTCCCATGTTAGTTGAAATCGCTTACCCTCATCTGTTATGATTTCATTTAGATCGGGTTGACCCTTCTCAATTGGTGCATAACTTACAATACCTGCACCTACTGGTAAAGTGATAGTATTTTTGTAATCAACTGCTGCAAATACAGTATCATCATCAACAACAATGGAAAAATCTACAGATTGAGAATTGAATATAACTGTAAATCCTGTGTCTTCAATTATATCTGGATCATAATAGGCAGTAATTTCATATGAAAAGGATCGTGATCCAGGAACAACTAAATATCGGTCAGGTATTACCCTTACACAATCTTGTCCTAGAGCAACCAATGGTGTTTGACTTATATCTACACAAGAATCTGAAATATCAAAAGATTTTCCTGAATCGTAATCCCAAAATTCATTTTCAATCACATCAGTTGTATTTACGAAAAAGTTGAGAAGTGAACCCCCTAATTGTTCCCAAAATACAACCCCTCTGAAGTGTACTATTGGTCTTTCATCCCCTCTTTCTCGATTATATTCTGCTTCTTCTATAATAAAAACATCTGTGGGTGTTGAAGGAACAATGGGTTCGTCATCATTTATTTGTCCAATAATATGAGAATTCCAAGGATTCATCGGTGAAATAACTACCACCAATACAACAAATGTTAATTTTAAATATAGTCTCAATATTCAACCCTCAACAAGTACAGTTATCATTTAAGCCATTTGCCTCACAAGTTATTTTAGATTGATGGAATTTCCACATTCTTCAATACTCTTGTAATTATGGCTTCAGAATCTATTCCCTCAAATTGCCATTCGGGACTAACTGAGACTCTGTGTCTTAATATATCCTTGGCAACCCTTTGGATATCTCCTGGATTGACATAATCTCTTTCATTCATCAATGCATGGGCTTTAGCTCCTATAGCAAGCCATAAAGATGCTCTTGGTGATGCGCCCAAAGTTACTTCTTCACTTTCTCTGGTTGTAGCTGACAATCTAACAATATATCGCATCAATTCACCAGAAAGAGAGATCTTTTCTCTCACAATTCTTTGAATTTGAATTAGTTCTTCTTGATTGATAATTGATTTTAATTTTTCTAACAAATCATAAGGGTCCTGCCCTGACGTAAACCTTCTAACTATTTCGATTTCTTCATCTTCAGTGGGATAGTCAATTATTATTTTAAACATAAATCTATCAACCTGAGCTTCAGGCAGTGGATAGGTTCCTTCCTGTTCGATTGGATTTTGAGTCGCTAAGACAAGAAATGGTAAAGGAAGCTGGTATACTTCACTTTCAATTGAAACTTGTTTTTCTTGCATTGATTCTAACATAGCCGCCTGTGTTTTAGGTGGAGCTCTATTAATTTCATCTGCAAGTAGCAAATTTGTAAATATAGGACCATGAGTAAATTTAAATGTTCCTGCATTTGGTTGATAGATGCTCACACCGGTAATATCTGATGGCATTAAATCAGGTGTAAATTGGACTCTTGTAAAGATCAAATCAAATACTTTTCCTAGTGCCCGAACAAGTAATGTTTTTGCAAGACCGGGAGCTCCTTCTAATAAAACATGTCCATCACACATAAACGAAATAAGTACACTTTCCACAACTTCTTCTTGACCAACAACAACCTTTCCAATTTCTTTCCTAATTTCAATCAGTTTACTTGAGATATCTTTTATTGTTAGAGTAGTTTTTTTTGCTTTTGTAGAGCTCACAACTTATATTTGTTCTTAATAAATATGAACCCTTGTGTAGTTTTAATTCACTATTGACTTTTTTAGTATAATTTTCAAAGAGTTACTATCAAGATAGCGCAATAAAGAACCCTTCTCCAACTAATGCTGCAAATGTGATGAATAAAGCAATTAAAAATAATAATAAGGTTCTGAATCTCCCAACTTTAGACATTTCTTCGTTATATCTACCGAATTTCGGACTAACATTAGTTAATGCTAATCCTCCAAGATATGCAGTTATTAATCTTGTAAGTATTGTAATATTTTCTGTTGACGAATTAAAATACAAATATAACCCTATTCCTGCTAATAGAACAATAACCATTGTTGATTTAAACAAAGTCCTAGGTCTAACAAGTTGTCCTATGTAAGTTGCTCTAGGGAGCTGTACATAGTTCATACCCATTTTTGAATTTTCAGCAACATAAACACTTTCGGGAATTGTTGAACTTTCTTGATTAATATTAACTTGAAAGTTAAGTGATGATATGAAAAATGATGAAAGAACTAATGATATTGTATAATCAAATGTGTCTGCATTTAAGCTGATATCCAAACCTTTTTGCTGAAAGAATTTTATATCGACCCCTGCTAGAATCACTGCAATTAGTAAGTAAATAGGTAATGGTAAAATCAAATCTAAAACAGTTGGAAAACGATTATAAATTAATAAATATCGTAGAATATGTGAAAAATAACCCGTCAATCCCATTAATAAAACAATTTTAATTTCATTGTTGACAAATATTGGTTCTTCCACTTGAGCAATTTGATTTGGAGTTATGAAATCAGGAGGATATTGATATCCATAATTTTGTGTTGTCTCGTAACCCTGTTGTGGAATAAACGTTTCTTGAGGTACAGGTTGTAGGGGGACTTGACTAAAACTGTCTTTTTGCAAATTTCCCGGTAATGATGATGATACAAATGAATTTCCACAATTGGAACAAAAATTAGAGGAACTACTTTTTCGAGGAGCACCACAATTGGAACAAAAATTAGCTCCATCTTGATTTTGTGGTTCATCTCCACTCATAATCTATTATTAACCTACTCTCATTTGAATTGAACGAAAGTGCAAACTTCCAATACCATAATTTATTATTAAAAAATGACACGCAGTTTTATTTCTTTCAAAATAAATTAGATCTATAAGAATTTGAATGTATTATGGATTATCCTCAGATTTTTTCCAAAGAAGAATATGAAAAAAGAATTAATAAATTAGAAACAGCCTTATCTGATTTGGATATTTCATTTATTTTTGGAAGAGCAGATATGTTCTACTATTCTTCAATTGGTCAAGATGGATTTCTATCTATTGGTTCAGAAAATATCAGATACATTAACAGAAACCTTGAGTTAGCTCGTGAATTAACAAAATTAGATGTTAGACATATGAGCTCGTTTAGAGTGTTTAAGGATATTTATAGGGAAGTTGAACCAAAGAAAATTGGATTAGAACTCGATATCCTTCCTTATAAAACAGTTCAATATATTCAATCTTCACTTAAGAATCCAGAAATTGTTGATATTAGTACCAAACTTAGACAGATTAGATCTATTAAGAGTGAAAAGGAACAAGAATTGATGAAATCTGCAGCTAAACAAACGGATGAATCATTTGAAGTGGCTCAAAATATTATAAAGGTAGGAATGTCTGAAATCGAACTTGCTGTTGAAATTGATAAATTTTTGCGAAATGATGGTCATCCTGGTTGGGTCCAGATTAGAAAATTCGATCATAACTATACATCAAACGCTTATGTTATGACTGGCGAAAGTACTCGACAACTGAATGGTGGTTTTGGGCCAGTGTCTGGACAGGGTCTAGGTCGTTATCATATGAATGGACCTTCTCATCGTAAAATAAAATATGGGGATGCGGTTTTGATTGATACGACTGGGGTAGTTGAGGGATATACAGCAGATGAAACTAGAACATTTTTTGTTGGTAATATTGACCCAAAATACGCCCTTGCTCATGAATTATGTGAACAGATTCTAGAATTGATTCCAAAAATAATGATTGATGGGAGTTCAGCAAATGAAATTTATAATGAAGTCCTTGATCTAGTTAAGTTGAATAATTTAAAAAATAATTTTATGGGGATTGGGGCGGATCGTTTGAAATTTATTGGACATGGAGTAGGCTTGGAATTGGATGAATTTCCTATAATTACTCCTGGATATAAAGATAACATCAAAGCTGGACAGATTGTCGCAATTGAACCAAAATTCATTTTCGATGATCCAAAAGGTGGATTAGGTATTGAAGATACGTGGATTGTAAATAATAATTCTGCTGAAAAAATAACAAAATACCCTTGGACAACTAGAATTTAATGATTTAAATATTCAAAAATAAATCCAATAAATGAAAGTAATAAATAAACTGCTAAGGAAAGAAGATAGAAAATTTACCATATCATTGTTTAACCATCTGAATCCAGTAACATGAGTAGTTGTAATAGATTCAGAATGTCGATGCTTTCTCTTTTCAGTTTTTTTATCACATTTAGGACATTGGTACACACTTTGATAACTAGCCCCAAGCATTGTATCTATCAGAGAGCCTAAAAATCCACCAACTGAAATTAGAATAATAAATAATCCAATATCAATCGAGATCTCCTGGGTGCCAATAATAACAAAAATCGCATAAAGAATCGCTATGAATATTGCACCCAGTGCGGTTGCAGTTGTACCTAATAATGATACAGCACCTGACGTTCCTTTTGGAACACTTTTATTCAAATTAAAAATCCAACGTGGATCTGATTTGCTTGTTGTTCCTATTTCAGTTGCCCAAGTATCTGCAGTACTGGAAGCAAAAGAAATTGCAATGAAAAGAAATAGAGGTGAGAAATAATCATTTTCGAAAAGCCCCATTTTATAGATAACTAGAAGGGACCCTATCAATGCAGGACCTCCATTAGCAATCACCTGTAGACTATCTCTTTGACCTCCCTTTTCTGCATATAACATAGCTGTAGATTTTTCATTTGTAGCTTCTTTATACTTAGAGAGATATGATGATGAAACAAAAAACGATAATAATAATCCCCACAGTACTGGGTGTGCTAAAAATACAAACATCCCAGTAATTGCAGCGGTGATCACCCCATCTGGGACTCGCAATGATTTTTTCTTCAAAGCAATAAACCCTATTGGTAAATTCGCTAAGATTGCCAAAGTAAACAATAAATAGAATTCCACTGATTTCCTTGATAACAGTCATCGTTAAAGCCTTTTCATAAAAATACTTAAATTCAAAATGAAAACCGTCTCTGGAAAGAAATCAGTTCCGAATTCTTTAATTATCCCACAATCTTATTAGTTATTGGAGATTACACAATGAGGTATTGCCTTCTTCTTAACTAAAAAAGAATATGTTTTTACTGTGCCTCTAGTTGACTCTAACCAAATTTCTAAGAATTTTTTGGAGGTATTAAGTTGACACAAGAGTTATCAGAACACACATACGATGCAAAATCGACAGAAGCCAAATGGCAAAAACTATGGAACGAAGCTAAAATTTTTGAAGCTGATTATGACAAAAACAGAGAAAAGTATCATATTAATTTTCCATTTCCATATGTTAATGGTTCACCGCACTTAGGTCATGGTTACTCTTTCATGAAAGCAGAAATCATGGCAAGATATCAACGAATGCTTGGTAAAAATGTTTTATTTCCTTTTGCATTTCATGCTACAGGTGAACCAATAGCTGGTATGGCCAAACGGGTAAATGAGGGTGATGAAAGTCAAATCAACGCTTTAATTATGTCGGGAGTTCCTAAAAAGGAAATCCCCAAATTTAAAGAATCTGAGCATATAATTAGATACTTCGTAAAACAATGGACTGATACGACAAAAATACTAGGTGCTTCCATTGATTGGAGAAGGAAATTTATTACAACTCAACTGACTCCAGTATTTTCCAAATTTGTTGAATGGCAATATCGAAAATTGAAAGCTGATGGTTATGTTGTGCAGGGATCGCATCCAGTTATATGGTGTCCAAGGGATCAAAACCCAACTGGAGATCATGATAGATTAGAAGGTGTGGGTGTAAGAATTGTTGATTTTACTCTAATCAAATTTAAGTCTCAACAGTTTGATGCATTCTTTCTACCTGCTACATTAAGACCCGAAACTACATTTGGTGTAACTAATATGTTTGTTAATCCAAACGCTCGATATATTCGGGTTGAAATGGATGGCCAATGGTATATTATCGGAAAAAATAATCTGATCAAATTTCAAGATCAACAGCACAATATTGGGAAAGTGCAGGATATTGATATGGATGATTTAATTGGGTCGACAATGATCAATCCCGTTACTGAAAAAGAAATCATGGTTCTACCAGGTGAATTCATTGACGCTGATGGTTCAACTGGTGTTGTTATGTCAGTTCCGGGACATGCACCCATGGATTGGATTGTGTTGGAAGAGTTAAAGAGAAATCCAACTTCACTAAGTAAATGGGGAATAACTCCTGAAGAAATTAATGCAATTACTCCAATTTCACTCATTAAAGTTGAAGGTTATGGGGAATTTCCAGCTGGAGAAGAAATTGCAAATCAAAATGTCCTATCAATGGAGGATCCAAATGTCAAAATTGCAACAAAGATCATTTACCGAAAAGAGTTTAATTCTGGAATCTTGAAAGATATATATGGTAAATATAAAGGAAAAGGCGTGTCTGAGGTAAAAGAAGAAATGGTTTCTGATTTTACTGCTGATGGTATTGCATTTAACTTGAAAGAACCTTCAGATCTTGTCGTTTGTAGATGTAGAACCAGAAATCATGTAAAATATTTGGAAAATCAATGGTTTCTAAAATTTGGAGATCCAGTTTGGAAACAGCAAGTCCATGAAATGTTAGATGGGATGGATGTCTTCCCTGAAGAAGCAAGGTTGGCCTTTCACAACACAATTGATTGGTTGGAGAATAAGGCTTGTGCCAGAAGGAGTGGTTTGGGTACACCAGTACCTTGGGATAATGAATGGATTGTTGAGACCCTTTCTGATTCAGTCATTTATATGTCATATTATATCATCTCGAAATATGTAAATGATGGAACATTCAGATTAGAATTTGCTAATGATGCTGTATTCAACTATCTATTATTAGGTAAAGGACGCCCTAAAGCGCTATCTGAAAAATACTCTATTGATGTTGAATTGTTAAAAGAAATTCGAAGAGAAATGAAATATTTTTACGGATTTGATTTGAGAACAAGTGGTAAAGACTTGTTAATGAACCATCTGACCTATATGTTAATGCATCATCGTGCAATATTCCCTGAGCCATTTTGGCCAAAAGGAGTTGCAGTAAATGGATTTGTGGCAATTGTAAAACCCGGGCAAACAAAAGGTGAAAAAATGTCGAAGAGCAAAGGAAATTTCAAAACTATTGTTGATGTAGTGGATAGTTTTGGTGTTGATGCGACAAGATTAGGGTTTGCAATTGCAGGAGAAGGCATGAAAGATGCACAATTTGCTCTTTCCGAGGCTGATAGTTATAATCGATGGTTAGAAAATATTTTCGAAATGGCATTTGAGGATGTTGATGATGGTCATGAGTATCAAATTGATAGATGGTTAATATCAAGAATTCAAAATCAAATTACGAAAACTAGAGGTCATTTCGAGAGAATGGAAACTAGATTGGCATTTCAATCAGCCCATCATGAATTATTACAAGATCTGAAATGGTATTTGAGAAGGAGAAAATTAAAAGGACCTGCCTATAAATATGCCGTTCGTACAATCATATCAATGATAACGCCATTTGCTCCTCATATAGCCGAAGAAATTTGGGAAAAATGGGGTAACAAGGGATTTGCTTGTAATTCTGAATTTCCTATTTCAGATCAGAATTTAATCGACGAAGATGCTGAGAATGCAGAAAAATTTTTGATTAACTTTTTTGATGATATGAGGGGTTTGAAGACCTTCCTAGTTGAAAGGAACAATCCTGAACCTAAAAATATTCAAATTTTCGTTTCATCTGAATGGAAATACAAAGTTTACCAAAAAGCATTCAATGATGGTCTAGACAATTTAATTAAGCGAGTTATGCAAAACCCGGAGATGAGAAAACTGGGTAAACCAGTTCCGGCATATTGTCAATCATTGATAAAAGCGGGGGGTCCTCCTGATTACTCTTGGGAATTTAAACTTGAAAAAGAAACATTGTTAGAAGCACAATCGTTCTTGGAAAAAGAAATGAACGCATCAGTTGAAATTATAGAAGCCTCCAAATCTGACCATCCAAAAGCAAAAATAGCTGTTCCTCGTCGTCCCGGAATAAATTTTGAATCCTAAGTTTATAGACTAAATTTTACAAATTGAGCTAGCTTTCATTATCTGAATATCATTTATTGACACTAAACAAGAAATATTATTTTATAGATACAATTATTTAATTGAATATATTATTGTAGGTTACCTAGAATGTCTGAAAGGAAACAAGAAGAGATAGATTCAATGTTTAAAGCAACGCAGGCAAGTAAGCTTGAAATTGATGAAGTTCCAAAAATAAAAAGGATTGCGACTGTTTTCGATAATAGTATTCAGAGTCACAATGCGTTGAATGTATCCTCAGAATTGTGTAAGAGGTTTAAAGCAGAACATGAAGTAATTACTTCTGAGGATTTCTACCCCTCATTTAATGTATTAATCAAATCTACTAGAGATAAAATCACTGAATTGTATCAAAGCGTACAAAATGCAATAGAACAATTAGAAATAAAACCCAATTTCCACTCTGTAATATCAGGTAGAATTACTAGAACAATGAATGAATTTGATCTAGCTGTTCAAGACGATACAGAGAAATTGAGTAGTAGATTAGTTGAAAAATTAGCTGAATTAGATGTTGATATTATTGTCATTGGGGTTCCAATGTATAAAACAGTTGATGAGGCTGAAGTTGAATTACTAGGGAGCTATGTTACAAAATTACTGAGATCTAGTAAAATAAAAGCGAATTTTCTCTTGGTTTCAGAAAAGACCACAACCATGTCAAATTCTATAATTGCATTTATTGAGGTAAATCAACAACCGAGATCCTTAGTTGCCTTAACCAAACGTGCACTCTCAATGTCAGATAAAAGTACTCCTTTGAAAATTGTAGGAGTTGTTGAAAATAGAACAATTGAAACCATGGCTAGTCTTGATGAAGATACTCAAGAAGCGGGCTCTAGTGTTCCATTTCAGAAGTCTTCGGATAAATTAAGAGATAAAATGCAGGAAACCTTAGATTCTTTATCAATTAATGAAGAAATTGCCCATGGGTCAATAAATAAAAAAGTGAAAACGGGTACAATACAAGAAATATTGAATTTGGCATTATCTGGACGTGAAAATGACTTGATAATGGTCCGAAGTGTAGCTGAATATGGAGAAAACTTGGATCCAACTGCTGAACAGATCACTAGGCACGTCTTAATAGACGGTTTCCCATGTCTAATTGTTTGGGATTAACAAAAATAATCAAAGTAGGTAAAAAATGTCAGTTGAACTAAATAACTTAAATGTGGGGATTATCCTAGTCATTTTCATTTTAACATATATTGGAATTATTCACCAATCATTTGATAAAACCCTTGCTGCAGTTCTGGGTGCAATGGCTGCTTCAATTGCAATCATTTACATGAAAATTCAAGTTGATAACCCACATCTTCCTGGTGAATTCATGGATGCAACTGAGGCACAATTAATTCATTTTGAAGATCTAAGCATAATCGGTTTAATATTTGGGACTTTGATATTGGTCGAAGTGAGTCAGGAAGCAGGTGTTTTCCACTATTTATCAGTAAATATTCTAAAAGCAACAAAAGGAGATCCTAAAAAATTACTTAGATATTTTGGAGCACTAACCATGATTCTTTCTGCCTTGGTAAATAATATTTCAGCAATGATGATAGTAGGTTCACTCACATTAATTGCATGTGAAAGATTAGAGCTCGATCCTAAACCCTACATAATAACTGAATTATCCATGACAACGGTTGGGGGTATTATGACACTAATCTCTAGCGTTCCTAATATTATTGTAGCTCAAATATTTGGCTTAACATTTACTTCATTTTTGATAATAGGTGCTCCGTTTGCAATTATTGCAATGATATTAAATTTCATGATTTTTGAATATTTATTTCGAAATGATATTCCTGTTCCTTCAGATCCTAAAATAAATGAGGCAAAGGTTAATGAATTTGATCCATGGGGTGCTGTGACTGACAAAAACCTATTTTACAAATCAATTTTTGTTTTAACTTTAACTATTTTCGGTTTCGTATTCTCAGCTCAATTGGGCTTATCTTTAGCAGTTATAGCAATTTCGGGTGCTGTTTTGATTGTTTTAGTATCTGGTATAAAGATAGATGAAATTATGTCGAGGCTTGATTGGGGTTTAATTGCTTTCTTCTTAGGATTGTTTGTTTTAATTCAAGCATTGGCACTCGTGGATATTCTAGCTTTCATAGCTGAAAAATTAACTGAAATTTTGCCTAATGACAGTCTTACATCTTCAATAATTCTACTTTGGTTTATTTCGATTATTTCTGGAGTTGTAGATAACATCGTTGTAGCTGCAGCATTTGGACCAATCCTTTTTGAAGTTGCAAACAATCCGGATAATCCACTATCTCCAGATTTACTTGCTTGGGCAATGATTTTTGGTGCAAATTTCGGTGGTGGTTTAACCCCGATTGGTGCCCCATCTGCAGTTGTTGGATTGGCGTTATTATATCGTAAAACAGGTGAGAAAATAGGATGGGGTGAATTTATTAAAACTCAAGGGTTAGCTACTTTTGTAAGATTGATTTTCACATCTTTTTATCTCTGGTTTCTCCATATTTTCGTATTGTAATTTAAATTTTTCAAGTACTAATTATTCCGTCGTTTACGTATAAAATATGTATGCCTAATTCAAAAATTCTCTAGATTAAAGTCTAGTTAACTAGAATTACTTAACTCTTTTTAACAGGAAATTTGAAAGATTCAAAAAATGTCTAGAGTAACTTGATTCGTGTCCAAACTCATCAAATTAGATCCAGACAACTTTCAAAAGGAACTTTCTTTACTTAAGAATTTATTTGAGGCAAGGTTCCCAGAACCAAAAAGATCCAAAAAACCTCAAGGTGCGCCGAGAAAATGGTCAAGATGGTTAATTATGTGTCTAGGGATGTTAGGTGCAAGCCTTGATTTTACCTGGCAAGAGTACACTCTGCAGCTCAAGAAAATAGAATCGACTCTGATCAAATTTGGAGCTGTTGAAGCTCCAAAGAAGACATCATTGTATAATGCATGGAAATCATTGTCACCTCATCAAATCAAGAGTCTAACCACTCAAGTGGCTCGAATATTGATTTTGCCGGATGAAGACTCTGCTATTGATAGTAGTGGCTTTATACTCAAAGTAGGGTCTATTTGGAGATATATTAAATACAGAAGTTCTGAGCTTAAAAGGTCATCCAAGCGTTTTTACAAGTTTCACATCATCATTTCTACTAAATCCAAAACAGTATTAGCAGTTGATTGGTCCAAATCACCAGAACATGACTATCCA
>MDVR01000107.1 GCA_001940725.1 Candidatus Heimdallarchaeota archaeon LC_2
TGCGAAGATAAGCGATTAGATAATTCACAGATCAAGAGTGCAATTTACTATTATGTATGGAGTTTGTTGATAAACGATCACTTTGAATCTATTGACATGAAGCGTGAAAAATCAATCGAGCAATTAAATAAAGATCAGAAATTTGAAACTCGAGCAATGCCAAACAAAATGAAGAAATTTATAGATAACTTAAGAATAGAAGCCGGAAAAATAGGTATGAAAAGTCATGTCAACGAACTTGAACATAGACTTCATGCTTGGCCATCAGCTCAGAAACAAAATACCTCTATACAAATTGAGATTTCCAAAAATTTAACGTTCCTTTATGTTGAATCATTCAATCGCTCGCTAAATATTTACATGCTTGATTTTATTGATATTCTGTGTCATGACTATGGGTATGCCTTTACGGCTAGTGGAGCACATTCTGGAGCAAATGAGTATGGTATACAATTGGGTAGTATCTGGGCAATTCTGAAAAAAGAATAAAAATCCAATCAAGCATGTAAATATTTAGCGAGCGATTGAATGATTCAACATAAAGGAACGTTAAATTTTTGGAAATATCGCTAAAATAAGTGCGAAGATAAGCGATTAGATAATTCACAGATCAAGAGTGCAATTTACTATTATGTATGGAGTTTGTTGATAAACGATCACTTTGAATCTATTGACATGAAGCGTGAAAAATCAATCGAGCAATTAAATAAAGATCAGAAATTTGAAACTCGAGCAATGCCAAACAAAATGAAGAAATTTATAGATAACTTAAGAATAGAAGCCGGAAAAATAGGTATGAAAAGTCATGTCAACGAACTTGAACATAGACTTCATGCTTGGCCATCAGCTCAGAAACAAAATACCTCTATACAAATTGAGATTTCCAAAAATTTAACGTTCCTTTATGTTGAATCATTCAATCGCTCGCTAAATATTTACATGCTTGATTTTATTGATATTCTGTGTCATGACTATGGGTATGCCTTTACGGCTAGTGGAGCACATTCTGGAGCAAATGAGTATGGTATACAATTGGGTAGTATCTGGGCAATTCTGAAAAAAGAATAAAAATCCAATCAGCAACCAATAATTATTGATAACTGGTCTGATACATTCAATATGAGATTGAGTGGTGTCATATTGGATTTGAACAGAGCTCAATTTCACCTTTTAATATATTTAGAATGATTTAACAATAGTTAAACTTGAGACTCTCCTAAATCATGACATCCAAATCTATGCTCGAAGTTGGTCTTTAAACCTTCCTCCACTCTGGAGTAGTAGATTGAAGTATTGATTACATCCGTAAAGGATATTGATAACTCTTGGGGGTCTGTGAAGATTAACAAGGTCTATTCTGGACAAAATCATGTAAATCATTGACAAAAATCCGTTTGAAAGAAACGGGTGTAAGCGTCGAGTTTCGACGAGATGTTTAGCCCACGTTTACTTACGATCGAGCCGTTTTGTCTTGTAAAATAAGTTTTGGAAGGGGTAATACCTAGAACAGATTTTGTTGTACTGAAATATTGTGAAAACAAGAACGCCCCGAGAAGATGAATATCGTCGGAGATCGTAAGATCATTACAATAAAGTTGCAGTGCTCAAGTAGCTCTTGGAGGTATAATCCTCTGAGTTTTTTTTCATTTTTTAAGAAGGATCGATTATGAACTGTAACAATTAATGGGACATATGTCAATAGCTAGACATGTTACGCAGATATTACATAATGAAGAAGTAGGACCTGCAGAAGTTGAATTGCAAATGTCCAAACTTGAGCAAGTCCTAGATAAGAAAATGAAAGTGAGAGCATTTATCTCTCTCGTTCAGACCATTGAGGATCGGTCGGATCCTCGATCAAAACACCATGATAAATCGATTGACCAGATCTTGGAAAGTTTTGGAGTTACCAAATCGACTTATTACAGAAAATCCAAGAAGAACAGCGAATTTGGACTGGATGGTATTATTCCCAAGAAACCAGGTCCAAAATCAAGTAGGTTACCTTCGCAGGTTTTATCACGTATTTTTGAGTTGCGAGACCGTGAATTATCATCTCGAACCATCGCATCAGCGATCTCATTGGAAGGGCAAAGATATGTCTCAGAATCGACAACCCAATATCAACTGAGAAAGGTAGGAAAGGGTAAATTAAAACGAAACCGCAAGAAGAAAGTATATTATAAGAGATTTGAACGAGGGAAACCGAATGAGTTGTGGCAGATTGATAATGTGGGGCCATTCTACAAACCAGGGAAACTATTTGCCTATAATGTGATTGATGACCATTCCAGATACAATCTGGCTGCAGTGATCTCAGATAATCAGACTAGTGCATCCTGGGTGGATACTTTGGAAAAATTGGTACAGAAGTATGGCGTTCCAGAAGCCATACTTCATGATAATGGATCACAATTCGTGCATAATCCATCAAGAAATCACACAAAAGAGTTTGAAGCATTTCTAAAAAAATACAAAATTCGAGGTATCAAATCAAGGCTTCGACATCCTCAAACAACAGGAAAAGTTGAGAGAGTACAGCAGAGTCTTCAATATGAGGCTCGAGATCTAGTCTTCACAGAAACCATTGATGAACTCCAGGAAGCAGTTGATAACTGGAGAGACTTTTACAACAAGGTTCGGGTTCATTCATCAACGAAGATGACACCTCATGAACGATACCTGGGTCAGGAGGCAGAATATGCAGTCAAGCTTTCAGCTTGGCAGCATTATGAGCATTCGCTCATAAAATTTGAATGGAGTTGATGTCTCATTAATTATTAATGCTAACAATCGATCGAATAGATTGGAGAGATTACACAAAGAACAAATAAAATTATAGCCTCCATTAGTTTGGAATTAGTGAAATTGATTCAATATGTACTACCATCTTAAACGAGAGTTACATCCAATTTTGATAGACAAGATGAGATCCAGAGATCCATCCTTCAAATTTAACAGTTGGGCTGTAAACGACATAATTAAAACCCCCACTAAGTTCAACCCCTTTAGGGCACGATTTGAGTATTTCGAACGCGGGGAGAATCAATCCAATGTTCAAAAGCACCTTGATTTTGTAAATAAACGAGAGATTGTCTTAGAACAAATTAGGATTGAACGGTTTCCTGAAAAGCCAAGTCGATTCAGATGCTTCTGGCTCACCCACAATACAAGTGATTTGAAACGATGGAAAAGCAAAATTTTGAACTCCAGCGACTCATACGAATTATTTGAAGTGGTACCATTGTCAAACACAAAGGTTCATTTCGCAAATTCTAAGTACATAACTGAAAATGAGTTATCATCTAAGGAAACTCTTCATGCTTTGGCAAGGAAATACTGGTCTGTCTTCCATAATACGATAACTACACCCTTTTTGAGTGAAGTGTTAATTGAGGGAAGAATTCGTATCAAACGCAAGATCGATCACTTGTAATATATAGTCGCAATGATTCTTATTTACGAGATGTTTGGCCCAAGTTCACTTATGATCGAGGCGTTTTGTTTTGTAAAATAAGTTTTGGAAGGAGTAATACCTAGAACAGCTTTTGTCATACTGCTAAATTATTAGTGATTTAATATTTAATTTATTAATTAATTTATTTATTAGTCAAACGCCAGAAGAAAAATTTCGTGATACCAAAATCAAATCAAAATTAGTTGAATTCATTACAAATGTGTTACAGTGCTCAAACAGTTCTTAGAGGTATATCCCCTCTAAGGACTTTTTTTTTGGAATTTATTTTATTTTATTTTATTTATTTATTTTGTAATGCGTATTAGGATGATAATACGTCCTTTGAAATTTGGTGATAAAATTTGATTAGAACTGGTTTTGATATAATCTATTTAGCACGTTTCAAATCGAGAATCTTCAAATCTGAACAATTCATGATTCGATCTTAAAGAAATAAAACAGGAAAATAGAACCTTGTGATTTATTAAGTGAATAAATATTTTCACATGATTCGATTTGGATTTTGTTTGATATCTGTAAGCAATACCCCTCATTTAAATGATTTCTTAAAAATTAAATATTGAAATGCGTGAAAACCAATTAATTGAAATTCTTCAACCATCTAGATATAGAGAATTTGGTTATGCAATTTTAATCAACAATTTTGAGGTAAAACTTAGAAAGTATTTGCAACAATATTTAATTTTAAAATTTGGCGACAAAGTTTCAGAACATATTCCCAGCGGAATTTTGACCCACATAAAAAATGAAATTGAGGATACTGTAATAAGTACAGATAATATAGCAGAAGCTTTTGATACACTATATTTCGATCATCTGAAAGAAATCGCTTCTTATAAAAAAAATTTTGAATCTCTAAATGATTTTATTGGTGAGGTAAACGTTGAACAATTTAGAACATTAATGATCAAACTGAACTTCTTCAGAAATAAAATTGCTCATGTAAGACATTTTAGTTATTATGATTTCTTAGAAATGATAGATCATGTGAATTTCTTATGCAATGGTGTAAAATCCATTGGTATAAGAGAGTATATTGTTGACCGAAAATATTATGATGAAAAAATTGTAATTCCACCAGAATTTATTCTTCAAACTCTAATTATAAACAACCTCCCGGTTGAAAACTACGATTTTGATGGAGGATTCGTAGGAAGGAAAAAAGAACTTTCAGAGCTAAAACTTAGATTATTAACAAAGCGCCATTGGATATTCACTGTAATTGGTGCAGGAGGAGTTGGTAAATCTGCTATTGCTTTAAAAACCTGTTATGATATTTTAATGGATATAAATAGCCCATTTACTGCAATATCCTGGTTTAGTGCAAAAACAAATCGTCTTGAAGAGGATGGAATCTTAAATATAAAACCTGATTTTTCAACCTTTGAAGAATTATTAATACAACTTTTCGAATTATTTCTTCAAGATTATGAAACTGAAATGGAAGTTGAAATAATTCAAAAGAAAGTTTATGAATATTTAGAAAATAATTGTTGTTTAATAGTTATTGATAATTTAGAGACCGTAATACAAGATAATAATCTAATTTCGTTTATCAAAGAGATTCCTCCCCCTTCAAAATTGTTAATCACTAGTAGACGTGGCTTAGGAGAATTAGAGAGAAGAATACATGTTGGAGATATGGAACAAAATGATGCAATAATTTTATTTAGAATTTTGTCAAGAGTGAAAAAATTACCAAATCTTGTCAACTTGAAAAATGAAGATATTGGTGAATTGGTGAACAGAGTTAAAAATTATCCATTATTAATTAAATGGTCATTAGGCCAAGTTGCTTTGGGAAAGCCTATTGAGAAGTCATTCTCAGCAATCTTAAGTGGGGAAAGTGAAATAGCACAGTTTGTCTTCAATGATATATACGATTTGATATCTGAAAATTCAAAGCTAATTCTCTATAGTTTTATCATTGGTGAAGATGAAAATATGAGTAAACCAATTCTGTCAAAATTGACAGATCTCGGTGATGATGATTTTTTTGACGCAATAACGGAATTGGTAAGAGTATCTTTTATTCTTCCTTCGCCAGAAAAAATCAGGGATGGCTTTATTGAAAAATATTCAATTTTAGAGCTAACAAGAGGTTTTATTGAATTCAAATTGAGAAAGGACGTAAAAAACAGAAAAAGGATTATTAAAAGAAAGGAAGAACTTACATCCACTATAAGAGAACATGAAAAAATTAGATCGATTTTGAGTGATCAATTAATCGACTTAGGAATTGAAACCGATGATGATAAGCTTGCCTATGAACAAGTCAGAGTTGCTAATAATTATATTGCAGATAAAAATTTTGAGTTTGCCGAAACACATTTCAAAGAAGCTCTGAAATTATCCAATAAACTAGCTTTTGTTCATCGGGAATATTCAGCTTTTCTCTACAAAAAAGGAGATTTTACCAATGCAGAAAAGCATGGTAATAAGGCAATAAAACTAGATCCTGAAGCATTTGATTCTTGGATCAACATAGGAAGAATCTTGATTAATAAGCAGGACTATGCAAAGGCCAAAATTATGTACCAGAAAGCCTTGGAGTTAAATTCCAACTATCTACCGATTTATAATGAGCTTGGCAGTATATTAACTAAACTGGGATTATACAAAGATGCAGAGAATTTGTTTGAGCAAGCGATCAATCTGAAAAATCCGCCAAATTTTCGACATCTAGCATCTGTTTATTGCTCTCGAGTGTACAACGCTCGACAAAGGGCAGAAAGTTTCAGAATGAAAAATGATAAACTTAATCAATTGAATTCATTGAAAAATGCTTACTTAATGATGGATAAAGCTATTGGAAACCCGCAGATATTTCTCGGTAATCCCTCTGCTTTAACCACTGAAAGAAGGAATGTCATTTTAGAATTAGGAATCGCATATTGGTTAATTGAATCTAATTTTGAATTTTCAATTGATTACATAAAAAGAGCTCGTAAATCATTTAAAATAAAGAAAAGTGACTTAATAATCGAAGCAGATAGATATAGCATAATCAGGTCCCATTACTGGGAAATAAAAATTTCATTGGAAAAATCCAAATTTCAAGTCTTAAAATCGAATCAAGATTTTATTAAGAAACTAGTCTTAGCTCAAGAAATGTGCCGTCCAATTGCATATTACAGGAAAAAAATTGATGAGCTATTGAAGAATGTTCATTACATTAGTTGATTCGATCGATTGTTTCCTTTAATAATTAATGAGACATCAACTCCTTGAAAATTTGACAAGCTTATGCTATGTTTTAAAAATCCAAATTCCTAAAATACAAGATTAAATATTTTCCGTTTACTCAAAATTCTAAAAATTCGTTTACATCAACATAAATCAATTCACAAAAATAACTATCAATTCGTGGATCTCCAGTTTTTAATTTATTATCAATAATATATCGACCTAATTCGCTAATTATCATTTTTGCAGGGAATTTCAGATGCTTCAACCAAGAAACATTAACCTGAGTTGTCCCATTAGAAATTGAGAAATATCGATTATATAAAAGAGAATTTAATATACCTATCAACCCAGTTACAAATGATTTTTTAAGATTTTTTCCATTTGAACTACAAACAAAATTTACATGATTCTCAATTCCGACTTTATCGTATTTATTTGATTTTGGATAAAAAGCTGATTCCAATATTTGATTACTTTCTTTATTTACGAATCGTTTAATCATAATATAATCCTTATTGTCCTTTAAAATACTACTAGTCTGGCTATTGTTGGTTATCCACGGGGGTTTTATCTTAGTAAATCCGTTTTTTGTAGTATTCTTAATGGTTTTATCTAGATTTATGTTGTGCATCCAAATTAGAGGTACTGTACTTGTTAATTTATGATTTTTTAAGAATTTTTCAACACGAAACGGAACCACTGGACCATTACCAATATTAAGTTCTAAGGTATCAAATTTATTCTCAAGGTTATCAATTAAATAAAGCAAATTTTTGTCCTTGTTTATGGAAGGTAATCTAATATTCTTATTATCATCGTTGGTGATAAGATCTTTTAAAGTAAGAGACGTCTTTTTAATATTATCTCCATTTGGAATACCCACAGATGAATAAAGCAATACATTGTTTACAGGATCTGTCCCTTTTAATCCATAAATTATTACAACCTCTTGAAGAATTCCGTGTTTCTCAAATATTTTTATTCTTGACTCAAATCTATGAAAAGCAATAGGGTAAATAAATTTTAAGAAAGTTTGTCTGAATTCTTTAAAATAATATCCAGAACAATAACTACGAGGGGTAATCATAATAAATTCACCCTTGTTCTTCAACAATTGACTACCAATTAACATGAAGAGAGGATAATAATTTGATCGATGAATCATCTTTTCTTTTGTTATTTCATTAAAACTTTTTCCTTCTTTTATTTTCCCATATGGTGGATTTGATATTACAATATCGAAAGCACCATAATTGTTAATATATTTTGAATTTTTAATTACAAATTTTGTATTTGAGCTAATAAAATCACAATTGTTTATCTTAAAACTAAATTTATTTCCATTTTCTTTCATTTTCTCTGCAAAAAATGTGAGATTTAAATCTAAGTACTTTATCACATCTTTATCGATTTCATAACATTCATAAAAAATTTCAGTTTGCGAATTTTGTTTAATAACGAGATCACATATAACTGCCGCAAATATACCTAATCCCGCCCCAGGATCTAATATATTTATTTTCTTTTTTAATTTTATTTTTTTTGAAAATCTAATCATGTATGATGCAATTTCGATTGAAGTAAAATATTGAGAAAATAATATTTGATTTTTTAAGTTAGTTATCGAATAAAATTTGTTTTCAATGTTTTTGTAGAATTTAATAATTTCATTACTCATAAATAATCATCCAATCATTTGGCACCTCATATTATAAGGACATGAGAAAAGAGATTTCAGTCTTTTCCTCGACGGATGACTGAAAGTATTCTAGACAACTTTGCAAAAAGGGTTGAATAATTTGTTTTTCTGATATTTTTCGAACATTTTTCCAAGCATCATCAATTAAAAATTCCATGGCTTGATTGTTGTCTTTATAAAAATTCATTAAGATGAATTCAAAAAACAATATCAGTTCCATTGGAAAATTAGGAATTCGAGGTATGTTTAATAATTCGGGGTGCCATAAGTGCTGTTCTGAATTGTTTCCACCTATTTGTACGTGAAAAGTTGGATGAAATTTATCTTTATGAGGGTGTTTATCAAAGTGCAATTGAAGCATCAGCCGTCTCCAACCTATTTTTTCTAATTCATTTTTAATATTTTCAGTATCTAAATCCTCTCTAAATGATAATTCTTCATTAAGTGAAAAAATTTGAAGTAAAAATTGATTAGATAATACCTTATCACCCTTAACTTTAACAACAATATCAAAATTTAGTTCAAATTGGAATTTATTATAGTAAAAATACATTTTCATAGGATGGTTAAATTTCAATTCTTCAGACTCTGTGAACTTATTTTTTGCAGATTTTATTCTTGAATACAAACTTTTTATCTCTTCGATGTTTATCGATTTATCTATCGTCTTGAGTTTCGGTGAAATTACGATTAGTCTTAAAATATTTTTAGAGTATTCATCGATTAATATCATAATGCTTATTCCCTATATTCTCTTAATTCTCTATACATTTTTTTTCCAATGTCGTCCAAATAATTTATGTTGACATCATCAGATTCTCTTATGGCTTTGAAAGACACTCTTGCAGATTCGAAAAACAAAGATCTGGAATCTGGATAATATTGTATCGAATGCGACCTCGCAACAGGTTCCTGCATTAAATAGCAGACTTTATCGACAGGAGACATGATACATATATCATCTGTAACCTGAAGAGACGAATTACATCGATTATGTTCTAATTCCAAACCAGAAAATCTTTTCCAAAATTTTTGAAAAGTTTGGTACAAAGGGGTTTTAATTTCGTCATTATTCATTTGTTTGAATATAAGAGATTCAATTTTTGACTTCCACCAAAGCTTTTTCTTAGAAGAAAATGCACCTGTATATTCGGCGGGTGAAAAAAAGCTTAACAATTCTTTAGTCAAAAAGTCATTTTGATTAATTCCAAGAAAAGAAGAAAGATGAATTGAATCGTATAGAATACCTGGATAATTTAAAAAAGAAGATCGCAGGAATTTCGCTAATTTGTGAGTGAAAAAATTAGAGTTATATGATAATATTTCAGGTGGGATGATTTTTTCAATAATTTTCTCATCCTCTTTTGGACATTCTAATATTTTGAAGACTTCAACTAAACTATTTTTTTTCGCTATATTGTTAATTATTTTATAACCATCGATTAGATCTAGTAAATCATTCAAAAATTGATTGTCTTCAATTTTAAACAGTTTTAATTTGTGAAATATCTGATCGATCGATGAGTATGTTTCGGTCAAATTCTTATCTTTACTAATGTTAAATATATCCATTTTAGTAAAAATAACGATTGGAATATGTGGATTAGTTTGTCGTAATTCAGTAATTAAGGTTATTCCATTAATATTCAGTATATCACCATCAATTGGTTTATGCAAATCAAAATCCACCAAAATACCATCGAATTTATCTATATCACCCCAATTCACATTTAGATAATCAGAAGTAGCTAAAGTAATAATATTTATTCCGTGTTCGTTGAATTTTCGTTTATATTTTGTGAGCTCCCTTATCTCATCATCAATATATAGTACGGTGCTCTTCATAGAAATCCCTCCATTGGTAGTTGTATAAAGATTCTAGTTTTCCATCCTTTTGGAGCATTTCTAAATTCTACCTCTCCATTATAGCTTGAAACAATATCTTTTACTAATTTCAAACCTAATCCTGTACCAGCCCCCATAACATCATCTTTTTTACTGAATGACTCAAATGCATTAAAAACTAAATTCCATTTATCTTTTTCTAACCCTTCACCTGAATCCAAAAATTCTAGATATATTATTTTAGATTCTTGATATCCTTTAATTAAAATTTCTCGTTTTGTTTCACCTTTCACAGCTTTCATCGCATTAGATAATAAATTATGGAAAATGGATGTAATCTCAGATCGATACATTTTTGGTGATCTTAAGACTGGAGATATTTCATTTTCTATCTCTATTCCATATTCTTTACAATAATATCGAAATGGTTTAAACGTGGCATCTAAAATGGGCTTAAGAGTCCAAGATTTTTTGACTGTTATACTTTCTTTACCAATTGTAATTCCAAGAAATACACCAAATTCTTCTACCATTTTTATTCTTTCTTGAAATTCAAGGATATCGTTCTCAAGGTTTTCACCTGCGATGAGATTATTTTTATACATTGTACTAAATGTTTCAACAATATCACCCATATTCCCAACTAATGCATTCAATTCATGTTGGAAGATGACAATTAAAGTACCTGTTGAGGCAAGTGCTCTATAAAGAACTTTTTCTGTATCTAATTTAGTTTTATCAACATTTATTTGAAATGATTTTGCATCAAGTTGTTTATCCCTAACCTCTACTAATTTTATAGATGCTTTACTTTCTAATTTAGATGCAGTACTTCGTTTCTTACTAGCAATAGTAATTGCTTCATTGAAATTTTGTAATGCCAATTTTTCTTCTTCAATTTTTTTTACATATCTATCGATATTTTCAAATTTCGTTAGATCTTGCTTTTGTATTTTTTGTCTTTCTTTATTGATTTTGTTCATTCTTACAGAAGCTTTTCTGACGATTTCATTGGCTTCTGTTTTATTTTTAGAAGCTTTGGTTGAAATCTCTAAGATCTCTTTTTGCGCTTCAGTTTCAAGAATCTTGGCTTCCTCCAATAATTTTTTCGCTAAATATTGTTGTTCATTAATTTCATTTTCTTTTTCTTTTCTTAGTTCTTGTGAATATATTGCTGTTGCAAACTCAACCGCGTTTCTAGTATATTTTGTTAATTCGTCAAATGCACCATTATTCACAAGATCATGCCTGTTTGATGTAATTTGTAATTTTTGATTATCATGTCTACTGAATTTTACAAATCCTATCAATACATTATTTCGAAATAAATGAAGACCAGGTCTGTCTTCATCAGTTAAATTCATGAAATCTTTGGATAAAGGTGTGTAAGATCTAGCTCGATCCGCGGTTAATCTTAACCAATCGTCTCCTTTGGACCCATATCTAAAAACTCTAAAGTTATCAGAATAAACTTTTATTCCCGAATTTTCATCTAAATAATCTCTTGTTCTCTTAAACGACCAGCTTGAATTTTTAAATAAATCTGATCGAAAAGCGAATATAAAAAAATAAAGTTCAATATTATTTAAATTTTGAAATGGAATTTTGATTTGGAAATATTCATCAATATCATTTAATATTTTACTTCTAGTACTTAGTCGATAGAATCCATTACCATCATCATCTATTTTTCCTTTAACTTCTGCCCATGAGTTTGTGTAAAGCTGATCATCTATTTTTACTTCGCTTTCCGGATATTCAGGAATATCCAAAGTTATCGTGAATTGCAAAGGATCGTTAGGATCTTCAATATTTAGAAATACATTCATTGGATCCGTTAAAATCCGAATTTCATTTCGCATTTGAGTTATTTCTCGTTTTAACCAACCTTCTTTCAATTTTTCTAAATATATTTTTGTCCCTGTAGGAATATTTTGCTTTACAGCTGTTTTTATTAATTTAATTGGTATATTGTCAACATTTGATCCAGAAATGAAATTATTCCAATCGAATTTTACTTGAATCTTTTCTTTAATATTATCTTCATTTATAGATATTGTTTCAATATACAAATTATCAGATAATAATCGACATGCGAATCTTCCAATTCCTTTTTCACCGGCTTTTGCTCTTTTAAATTTTTGTGAAATTGGATTAATTTCTTTATCAGCAGTTCCAATTCTCATCCAAGTTTTTCTAAACCGGTCTGATGACATTCCATGTCCATTATCAATAATTTCTAAACTACCTCCAGAAGATTTAATATTTTTCATCCGAATAACTACTTTAGTCGCATCAGCGTCATAAGAGTTTTTTATTAACTCAGCAAGCGCCGTAGATTTGTTTGTAACTAAATTTTCTCCGAGTTGTATTAATAACCGTGAATCAACTTGGAAGTAAAGATCTTCGTTATTAGACATCTCTAACAAATAATCATTTCTAAAGTATTTATTAATTATTATTAAATGGTAGAAGGAACGATGTTATGTTGAAAAATTATGATATATGAACCATCTTAAACTTATTTTTCTTTTGATTTATTAAAAATCATTTGAAAAAATCCGATTAAGTTTATCATCGAAGCCTTTATCTTCCCGATCCAAAGGGGATTTAAATATAATATCAGTACCTGATTTTTCTAAAATCTTTAACTGAGGTCTTAAGTCAATATCATTCGAATACACATTATTATATAAAACCAAAGTTTCAACCGATCCCACACCATCCAACCCAAAATCTTCTGAAAGTTTGCCAAAACTACAATTGAAAAAAGACAAAAGCTTCAGATGTAAATTCTTCATAATGCCTTTGGGAAGATCGATCAGGTAACAATCAGCAAACTCAATTTCAGTCAAGTTATCTTTAATCGGTTGGAATAACTCTGGTGAAACAAAGGAAATTACATTAGTAGATTCTACTTCAAATTTGGCTATTTTTGAGATATCATAGAGGTGGGCGATTTCACTGAAAATGTGAGGGTTGAGAGCTCTTACAGCATGTTTTTCATTGTAATTGGACAATTTAAATTTAGATGATTGGTTTGACGAATCAAATATGAAAACTGATTCATCCCCCCCTCCTTGAGATATGGTAATTTCACGAGACTCATCCGCACTAAAGGTTTCAGGATCGTAAGGATATCTACTGTTTAAATCAAAGTACAAATTAAACACTGGTTTTATAGAATTGAAAATGTTTCTGTCAATTTTGTTCAACCATTTGGGAGTATTATATTCCTTCTTTTCAGTCATCACTGTTTCCTCCATTGTCAACCAAGACAATAATAGCGAATAAGTTTTCGACCGAAGATAGATAATTTTGTATGATTATTGTTTCAACGTTCAATTTAATTTATTCCTCCTGTAATTTGCCGAAGTATCTCTCTGAAAATAGGATCTAATTTCTCCCAAACACAGTCAATAATTTCATAATTTTTCTCATTGAAATTTTCTAATGACTCTCCAGTTAATCTAGAATTAAAATTTTTTATTTCTGCTTAATTCTGAGTTTTAATATATAATTTATTTATTTATTAGTCAAACGCCAGAAGAAAAATATCGTGATACCAAGTCAATTAGTTGAATTCATTACAAATGTGTTGCAGTGCTCAAACAGTTCTTAGAGGTATATCCCCTCTAAGGACTTTTTTTTGGTTTTAGGATTCATTTTTATCCATCGATCATTCAAATCATTTATCGATCGAATTAAATCTTCAATTTATATATGTAACTTAAGGATGCCCAGAGGGTATTTTAGAGGCAATATTTTTTGCATAATAATCACTTTAACAAGAATGGTTGAATAACTCTTTGAATACATTCCATGATTTAATTTTGACTGAAAATGGGGATCTTTAATAAATTATTCCGTCGAGAAAGAAGTCATGAAAGACGTTCTCAACACTCCTTTGATCACGATTTATCAAAAATAAGATACAATTTAAATGGATTAATGAATATGTATGATAAAATTACATACCTCGCAATTGGTAAAGACGCTGAACAAATTCGCAGCTATTGGAACACAATATGTTCTACAATCAACAACTCTGAACTGAAAGGAATTTCTCCAATATTCATTCCAATAAAGAAACAGTGGATTGACAAGTACTACGAAACGGAAATAAAAAAATTGATAACAGATACAACCGATTTTTTGAATCACATCCTTGCTGATGAAACTAAACTGGAAGAAATTTTTCTCTGGTCCCTAATAAATCCGGATCTTAGAAAGGTCGCTCAAAAGAAGTTCAACGATGGGCATTATTCCGCATCAGCGGAAGACTGTGTCAAATTATTAATATCCGAAATCCAATCGATTTATACAACACAAACTGGTAAAGAGGCTGACGGTACCGATCTGATGCACAAGGTTTTCAGTCCAAATGATCCATTGTTAAAGTTTAGTGGTGGATCAGCTAAGTCAACCCAAAGTTTGCAACAAGGTTATCACAATTTATTCAGTGGAGCGGTTTCGACCATTCGTAATCAATTTGCACATGAAATAATTTCTAAAACTAAATCTGAAGCTATTGAGATTATCTTTGTGATCAATTATTTGAAAAATTCTCTTAAAAAAGCAAAATTGAGTACTTAGATAATCAAAATTATTTTCGTATATCTCTATCTTTACGTAAAACATTACCTTAAATTTCAAACCAGCTATCATCTACTACTTTAAAATCAACAATTCTTGGTGGAACTTTTCCTCTATTTAATATTCTCAGATCTCTTCCATTGTAACTACTTGTACTCTGTATATTTGCCTCCAAGATATCTTCAATGTTGTAGTGATAATAAATCATAGCTGATTCAATTTCATACAACCTTTGTTCTGAACGTATTTGACCTATTTTTTTTAACTCAACCCTCCCTAAATAATACCGAATGCTTCTTTCACCATATTTTTCAAATAAATACTCATCAGCAGTATGACTTGATTTTAGTCGATCTCCAATATTTTGACGATATGCCAACCCAATATATTTCGTTTTTGAGTCTCTAATTGGTGGTTCATGAGTTATAGCGTAAATTTCTTCACTATCATCATCCCCTTCATCTTCGATTACTTCATCATAGGTAAAATTACCTCTCCAGATAATTACATACTCTTCCATTGATAATATCAAGGAACTCAATAATAATAATATTTTCGGATAGCCCTGTCTATATGTAACTTAGGGATGCCCCGAGTAAGTGAAATGTTGCTCCCCGTCTGGTTTAATATCTTCCATTATCATGATATCAACAAAACCGCTTGGTTATTATTAAATTCTGTGAATACGATATAATTGAAGGATTGATTCAAGTTTTATATTTCATTATCCAATCTTTGACAATCATAAATGATTCACTCTTTTCAAGTTTCGTAAATAATTTGTATAATTTTTCTTTCTGATGCTTTTTAAAACGCTTTTTCATCTTTCCTCGAAAATCTAATACACCAAGGCCATTTAGATTAACTTTCAAATATTTCGCCTGAGATAAAAGCCAATCTTCCATATTACCTGGAATCTGAATTAATTTGTGTTTAACATTATCAGATTTTTTTAACAAAATCACATTGTATTTTGAGTCAAACACAGTATAAGCATTCATTTCATGAGGTTTAGTACTATGTGGATCTTCATCAACCATACCCAATATAACTTCTGAATCATTACGATTAATATCAGATAGTACTTTACTCTTTGTTCCGGAATGATCAATATCTTTTTTTGACAATCCATAATATATCATTAAATCGACGTCATTATAACATTCAACGAATACCATGATTCTCTCACGGTATCAAAAGTTCTAATTCAAAGAAAGGATCAGATTTCAATAATTTGCTGATTTGAGATTGATTTAACTGTTTGATCTTAGTTTCATGATTTTCCAAATAGGCAATATTTACACGAATCTGACTCATGTCTGTTTTTTCTATTAAAGTTTGAAGAAAATATGGATTATGAGTGACAATAAAAAATTGATTTGAATCGTCTTCAGCTATGAGTTCAGCAAGTACTTTTGAATAATAGGGAAAATTCTTTTCTTCGGGTTCTTCGAAAATTAAAACTGAATTATCATTTGACAGGATTGCAGTAGAGTAAAATATTACAGATTTAATCGTATCAGATAACAAGTCAAAATTGAATGCTGTGAAACCTCCCAACTCACTTTCTTTCAGCACTTCAATATTGTTTTCAAATATATTAATGTTAAGTATCATGTCAAATTCCGAAATTAATTCAGCAACTGATTTTCGGACTACGTCATTTGTTAAAATTACTTTAAATAAATTTGAACCAAATGGAGTTTCCAAGTATTCAGATTTTTCAGATTCTTGCTTATAATCAGTATTTTTTAAAAATTTATATAATTCGATGTTCATGGGAAAAGTTTCAGGTTCTCTAGGTACTGAAACTTCATTCATCACCTTTTTTTGCATTACAGTTTCTTTAGTTTTAGTTTCTTTATATTCTCCTTTACCATCCACGATATACGTTTTTCCCGGGAGGGTAACTTCATAATTTTTCTTAACATGCTTAATCCCAAAATGGAATTTGTTTATGTCTATCTCAATTGGTGACGTTACTGTAAAATTGTTAAATAGTTCATACGTTGATTTCATCCGAACATATTCCTTCATAATACCATCTTTTGTATAAATCCATGATACAAATCCCAATGTTTCTAATAAATTTGATTTTCCGGTATTGGGCTCACCAATAAAAATGTTAACTTTTCTACAATTGATAGATATATTCTTTAAAGATTTGAAATTAATAATTTTTAGTTTTTTGATCATTGAATTCACTTGATCAATTCCATTCATTTCCCTGCAATTTGAATAAGATTATCTCTGATATGATATCTTCCATTAAATAAGATTACTAGGAGGATGGTATATTTTTTCTTCCAGAATCTGGTCATCCAGACAATTAGTTAGTGTCAAATTTTTTAATTTGACTGACTATAAGGTAGTAAAAAAGAATGAATTAATACTTCTTGTTCATTTTTAAATTTTGTTGATATCCCTCTAACTTTTCTACATTCTTCTCTCTCGCCTTTTGCTAATAAACTAAAATGATTATTTTCGCATAGCTCTACCTTTATGACTAATTTTAAGGATCTTCTTCTTGTATGCTTAAATCAATATTCTTATTATTTTCTCTTAATCTTTCGATTATTCCATCTTTAGACCTTTTGGGCGTTAATAGTCTTATTGATTGAGTTTCTTCCTTTATAATTTCAACTATATTATTTTTTCTAAATTTCCCTGCACTTTTCTTTTTCCAGGTTCTATAGTTTATTATGAGAGTTTCCTCAATTTCATTTCCGACAAAGCGTTTCACAAACCCTCCAAACTTAATTTTTTCATGAGATCCATCATCAATAATTCTTTTAATTGGAAACATTCTTAGATGTCTTACACCATTTTCCATAATTGCGATTGCGTCGAAATAGTTGTTTTCGATACTGTCAATTATCAGAATGCCATTTCGATCTCCGTTATTTGAAAATATTAATTCAAACTGGTAATGCCATCTCTTTTTTTCAACATAAGAACTATGATCACTATCTACTTTAAAATTAGATAAATTAAATAATATAATATCAGACCCAACTACTGTAATTTCCTTCTTAAATCTGAATAATGACATCAATAAAGAGATAATTGCAATTATGAAAGTAATAATAATTATTAATTCGCTATTTAGGATTTTTTCAAATATTCCATTTGCCACATAATAGAGAGGCTTACTAAATAAAAAACAGTTTCGATTAGTTCTCCCTTAGTGTAACTCATATTCCTAATTATTTAATTTTCTTTCCAAGACTTCTACAATATGTCTTATTAACGAGAAACCCTATATTAAGACTATGGACAAGCGTAAAATGTTTTTTGCTAAATACGAAAAATCGGAATTTATTCTTGCAAATCTATTATTAATTCTGGGAGGTCTTATCCTCTTCGATTTGGTAAGTTATGGAATTTTTTCGATTTCAAGTGGTACATTTTTAGAACTACGTGTATTTAATTCAACAAATCAATCTATAGTCGACAATAAGGATGAACTCAACGAATTAGTTAGCGTCGCAAAAACCACATCAAAGGAAATGGCTAAAAACAAAAATGAACTTGATGAAGTAATTGTCATTGCAAGCAAGCTAACAAGCGAATTTTACGAAACCAAGAAGGAGCTTGAAACGTTGTATGGAAGCTTATTCAAATTCAGAAAAAGTCAATTCCCAAATTTCTACTCGATGGAAGGAAGGCTTGATAATGTCGAAAAAGAGATAGGAAAAGATATATCTCACTTTGATGGATCTATTTCCCGTCGTGTCGAGAAACTTGAAAAACAGGTAGAAAAGTTAGCTGGAAGTAGTTCAAATACCTGGTACTGAAAATTTGATAATTTTTTTTATTATTGAAATGATTTTTTTTATTGGGTTCCTACTATATGATCTGCTAATGGTTGGTTAGGCAAAAGTTCATCACCAAATTTGTACTTCTGTTTTTGACACCAAAGATTTAGATTTACTGCATTTTTCTTTACATCATCAATTTTAACGATACCCGCAAAATGTTTCTTAAGATAACTCATATCATTAAAAGCCATAGAATATGCGGAGGCTATTGGAGCCTTAAAAAATTCGATCATATTTTTTGAAATATATCCTTTCATTGCAAAAGTTGCAATTATATCAGCTTGGTTAATGTAGTTAACAGCGAAAGTAGCCCAATTCACATGTGCTGTTCTATTGGGGCTCCTTTCTAATTCACGAAATGATGCTAACCAATTATCTAATTTTTCCATGTATCGAAATTTGCTATCTTGTTTGAAAGCTTTAATTTGATATATTAATACTATTAATGCAATTACTATTGGCCCCACTCGGATGATATCAGAAACTAACATATTCCAGTGATCCATATTATATAGGTCTCCCACAGGAAGGACACAAATTTGGTGATGGTGAAGGTGCTGAAGTGTATGCTTTTGTCATTAAAGAAGTAATAGGATATACAAAGCCTTTCT
Source organism: Candidatus Heimdallarchaeota archaeon LC_2 (assembly GCA_001940725.1). The sequence goes on from MDVR01000107.1 coordinate 19,240, forward strand.
TTCCAAGAAAGTGTAAATTTATTCCAGCTTCTATATTCCTTAAATCACTTAGTAGTTTTTCGAAGTTTTCATCTTTGAATTTGAAAATTTCTCTATTTGGATCTAAGTTCCATCTCATTGAGTTCAATTTTTGAATAATGACCCCATTGTCAATTGTAATTCTCCATGATGTCATGTCTACTATATTTTATATTTTATTTATTTAAATAATCATTTATTTCATTTGAATAGATATGATATTAATTTCGGATGTATTTTTTTATATCTCAAAACACCAAGTCAAAAAATGTTATTTTAATTATCTTATTGTATGAGTAAAATATTTAAAATCTCAATATGACATTTTAACAAATTAGATATCTTCAGTTTTACACATCTCTATAGAAGGGTTAAATTTGAGGAAACAGTTAAATTGATTGAGACATGCTTAACGTAATTAACTTGACAAATGTAATGTCAAACTGGATATCACATTATTCAAAGGAAGATCTCCAAAAATTTGAAGTCTCGTTTGTTGCTAAGCCTTTGGTTAATATCGATACAACTTTTCACTTACCAAAATACGAAGGCATCAGATTATATTTTGAGCAGGAAATTCTAAAAGAAATTTTTACCCATACAGATATATCTAGTCTTGATCAATTTTTAGATGAAATTGAGGCAAAAGGAAAAGTTAGAGATACAGGATATGATAAAACAGTTGATTACAGAATCGCATGGCTTTTCTATCATCGTAATCAGTATTTTATTATTAGTCCGAGTCTACGAGAAAAGATGAGAGTAGTATTGCTTTACAAAGTCGGTATAGTCGATGTTGAAGACAAATTCAGTAATTTCGCGTTTCCAGATTTGATTGATAAGGTGGGTGCATCAATTGAAGTATTGAAAACTTGGTATAGATTTTTTGAGAGTTTAGATCCATCCAGTAATATTCTTATCCGAACGGTGAATCATAATATAGAAAATACAGATGAGTTTTATCCAAAACAAATTTCCTTAATATTAGAAAAGCAATTATTTCCGTTATTCAATCATAAATTTTCGGTTAAATCACAGTTGAATTCCTGTTTACATCAAATTAGAACATTATTATTTTTTGAATATGTTTTCATGAGAAAATCTGAAGAAGGAATTACAGATATTCGTGATTGTGAATTCTGTGGTGGTAATATATTTGACTTCTTTCCTGCGATATTTTTCAACCAAAAATTTCGTGGTTTAAGACATGATATCAATTTTGAGAATGTTAGAATTTTCAAGTCAGTCCGCTTTGATGTAAACATCGCGAAGAACTATCTTTTGGTAAATCCATCCGGAATATTACATTGCAATGATCAAATAATCGGAAAATACGACACAAATTATATCGTGGATGGTTACCACTTATATTTACATTATGAGCAGAATACATCAATAATCGAAATGATCGGTCAGGTAGAAGTATCGAAAATCGATAAATTGGAGTATAATGCGACCACAGGTAAATTAACTTATGAAATATCACAATTTTTACCAAATTTACTACTCAAAATAATCCCTCAATATCCTCAGCAAGGAGTTCTTAATCATTCAAAATGGCCAAAAGATTATGAATTAAAAAGTAAAAGAGGGACCTTTAAGATTGAGTTAAATCAAAGGGTTGCTAATTATTATGGAATACTTATGCAGACCGATAATCAGTTGGACTCTGAAACTGTTAAGATTCTAAAACCACAAAAACAAACAGCGGAATCCATTCTAGGTCAACTTAAAAATCTCTCCACTAGAATGGGAATGGAACAAAACAGACTTTTGAACTTTATCCACCGATTCACGGATTTGGAATTACCATATTTGATTAAGTTACTCACAAATTGCACTTACTATGGAATCAGTGACTGTGTGGATCCAATCTACAGGAAAATATTACCTATATTATCTAATTTCATCGACGCAAATTGCTATATTGGCAGTGTCACACCAGAAGAAGATTTCAAAAGTGGTAATGTAATTTCATTTGAATTAATGTCAAGATTTACTAGGAAAGTTAATGTCCGTCATTTAAATAAACTATCTGGAGATAATGTCAATCACAATGATGCATTGTTTTTGGTAGATGATTTAACAGGTACTGGAAATCAATTTGTTGAAAATTACAAAAGACAGTTTCCAAACGGGATTAAAGCTAATGTTTATTTCATTTGTTACTACATGTATGAAGAAGGTATTGAAAACATTAAGAAAAATCTGCCAAATGTATTTGTATTGCCAATTAATAGAGTAAACCGATCGAGCAAGATATTGACTCCAAATAATTTATTTATAGAAGATGATATACCATTAGTAACGCAATTACTCAAAAAATATGGAAGTAAGGAATATTATCAAGGGTACAATTATTTTGGGGGGTCTACTTTGATTAATACTGAACGTGTGTCAAATTTAGTACCTGACATGTTTTGGAGGACACGAGAAAATTGGCCTATTCTTTTTTTTAGACCCGACTAAGTCATCAAAATCGATCTATCGATCATTAATAATTTCGTTTATCTCTGTCTTTACGTAATATTTCTTCCCTAATTAATAAACACAAATATCTTTTTAGAAGATCAGTTTTAACTTAGAATCCAGAGATCTAACAATCATATTAAACCATCTAGATGTATTTTTTAGTATACTCAAAGAACAAATTATTGTAAAATAAGAAAGAGTGTTTCTGGATTCAAAAAATTGGCTTGGATGGTAGATCATCAATTAACAATAAAATTAATTACTACTTAATAGAATAAATTACTCATCTCCTTTAAATGAGAATTTGCCATTTGATTTGCAATTTACGTTGATCTATTTAGAAAACATCTTGAGATTTTAAATAATCTATGATTTCATAAATCATGATGGCTTCAGACGAGGATGTTCCACCAAGACATGGAGAAAGTTGGTCAGAAGATGAAGAGGCAACTTTGTTAAAACTTAAAAATGAGGGCAAGACAAACCGTGAAGCATCAAACCAGTTAAACCGTACAGAAAGTGCTATAAAATCAAAATTAGCTCGATTAAAGCACCAAAGCGATATCAAGAATGTTGATAATGAAACTTATTTTCAAAATTTTTTGAATATAATAAAATCATTTTCACGATCATTTTTTGCATTCTTCAGTTTTAACGCAATTTTATCAATATTTCCGATTATAATATTATTACTATTGTTAACTCCGATTGGATTAACTGAACTTGATGATACCTATCATCATGTACCTAATAATCAGGTTGAAAGCGGAAATAGGATTTTACTTGAGATTACAGTTAATATTCAAGAAATTGATTTTAGTAAACAAGAAGTCACAATTGATGATATATATATTGATTTGTCTTTGGAGCATGAAAGAAATAATGACGAGCAAATTTATTCTGATTTGACTAGGAATCTCGTAGTCAATAACACTCAATACCTTTATTTCATGGATGAATCAATACTGTTGTATATTTATTTTAAGGATGATTCTTTTCTTACTCCCGATAAGTTTCCAATTGATAGTTATTTGATTAATTTCGAAATTAAATATCTCAGTGATATTTTGAAAGACATTGAATTCATTGAGAATTATAGTATAGTAGTTGATTTTAATGTGAATTTTTCAGTTCCCAAATATGCATTTCGAAAAAAGATTAATGAACATGGGATAGACTTTGAAGAAATAAATGAAAGTATGATATTAGATAGCTACAATATTGAATTTGTTTTAGGGAGATCTGATTATTCAAAGCTTTTTTTCCTGTTACCACCAATAATATTTTTTTCAATTTTAACGATAAATGGATATACGAAACCCTCAAAAGAAAAAATGGAGAATGCAATTAAAATATCAGCTCTCAATATCGGTTTTATGTTTTCGATCGTTACTTTAATCCCGATAGATAATTCAATTACATTGGCTGAATCTTTAACAATGGGGACAATATTATTTTCTCTATTCCAAATTTTATTTACAATGATTGAACTTAATAGCGAAGAAAAGAATGGTTTCGCATCAGTAAGAGAGCCACGAAGTATTACACGAATTGAAAATTTAGCAAATCATATAAACAAAAACATGCTTTCAATATAGATTTTATTTTTTGGCTTATTTTTTTGGAATTTTAATATAGGATATCAAAGTATAAAGCAAACTTCGACAGCATTTCTTTTCGAACCTATTCCTGGGATTGGTATAACTGAATTCGAACGATTCAGTCGTGAAGTTCAATATTACGAATCAAGTTCAGGGTTTGTAGATTTAATAGTTTCTATTTCATCATACATTGTTTACATTGGCTCTATTATTCTACTCCTAAGTTTCTTGATAGGATACATCATTTTAGAAACTACTACAGTATTTAGATTTTACAAATTAATACCTAAAAGGAATACAGAGAATTATCTAAATAATATTATCTACAAGGTGTACATTTCATTTTTGAAATTTAAATTAAAATATAATTTTGATAAAAATTTTTTTAAAACGATATTTATTATTTTACTAATAATGAGATTGTTTATAATATTAGAGTGGTTATATTTTGACTATTTGCCATTTTATACAAATCCATAAATGATATGAATAAAATAAATAATAACTTGAGGACTAAAATTTCTGAGAATATAGAGGGTTAACCGAAAGTAAACGTGATTGCATCTAGGGAATTATAAAAGTTACTAGATGATACAAGTCTGATAAATGCAGTCGATACAATATTGGTGTACATATTAAAAATAACTGCCCTCAGATTAGTTCTCGCTATTGTATAAACTTTACTCTTTTTCAGCGCGAGTTTGTAAATATGTAAAAAACAATAGATTGATGGATCGAATTGGGGATCTATGCAGGTTTGGGAGGAGTTGTATTCAAAGCCTCAATGACTAGATTTTGTATACTCTTTAATGTTTTTTCTAATTTGTCTAAAGTCGTAAAAATTACTGGGAAAGTTAATCCAGAAATATAATTGCTTGAAATCAAATTTGAAGGTACTTGAGCACGATAAATTACAAAATCAGTTATTTCATATTTTTCATTAATAATTTCTTTGAGTGATCCTTCAACCAATTGAATCTTATTGCCAAAAATCAGCATTGGAATCATTATTATTGGATCATTCATTTTGTATGATGAAAAATTTTTAATATTTGAATTTAATGCCGAAAGAACTTGTTTCGATCCGTTTTTGATAATTTCTTTTGATGATCTTTTTTTTGATATTTTACCTCCAAATTCTTTGATAAAAAAATCTTGGTAAATATTTACAGAATCGAGCGAAGCCAAATCCATATAGGGTAGTTTACGCTCTGGATCAATGAACCACTTAATCAAATGTTTTCTTCTTTCTTTTTTAGGATCAAGTATTTTACCTGTTAATATCATAGATTTGTCAATCGGTTCATTATCGAATGCAATTAAAACCATTTCTAGATCAGATTCTCTAAATTTTACATCAGCAATAATTTCAACTAGTAGAGGTTTTTGTTCTAAACCCTTACCATAATTTATCATCCTTAGAGCGGATACATCAATTTCCCTACTTATATCTTTATCACCGTCCCAATCTTTGTAGTAATCCTGATACACACTATATCCAAGCTTTGAAAACAACTCTCTGGCCTTATATTCAGTTGTTGATGTATCATTTTGAAGCGCACGTATAGTTTTTTGAATTTTTTTCTCTAAGTTTAATTTATCCGCCGATGAATTATTACTCATTTAGGCATAATGGGTCACAAATTATATACTTGTTATGTAGACGCTATGGATAAATCCCAATAATGAATAATCATGGTATTGATAATTTAATCCTTCATTGAAAAGATACCCAAATTTAATCTTCTTGGATTAAGCATAATTTTAAAATATTTTATTTTCAGATGTTTAATGACGTAGTTATCAATCATTTGGAAAAATTTGATTAAGCTTCTCATCTATCGTCTCATCTCTGGGATCTAGGGGAGACTTAAAAATAATATCCGTTCCCTCTTTTTCTAAAACCTTCAATTGAGGCCTTATATCAATATTATTCGAATACACATTATCATATAATACAAGCGTTTCAATGGATCCAACCCCATCCAAACCAAAATCTTCTGAAAGTTTACCAAAACTACAATTGAAAAAAGACAAAAGCTTCAGATGTAAATTCTTGAAAATGCCTGTGGGAAGATCGATCAGGTAACAATCAGCAAACTCAATTTCAGTCAAGTTATCTTTAATCGGTTGGAATAATTCTGGTGAAACAAAGGAAATAACATTAGTAGATTCTATTTTAAATTTGGCTATTTTTGAGATATCATAGAGGTGGGCGATTTCACTGAAAATGTGGGGGTTGAGAGCTCTTACAGCATGTTTTTCATTGTAATTGGACAATTTAAATTTTGATGATTGGTTTGACGAATCAAATATGAAAACTGATTCATCCCCCCCTCCTTGAGATATAGTAATTTCACGAGACTCATCCGCACTAAAGGTTTCAGGATTGTAAGGATATCTACTGTTTAAGTCAAAGTACAAATTAAACACTGGTTTTATAGAATTGAAAATGTTTCTATCAATTTTGTTCAACCATTTCGGGGTGTTATATTCCTTCTTTTCAGTCATCAACATTGCCTGCGTTGTCAATCAAGACAATAATAGCGAATAAGCTTTCGACTGACGATAGATAATTTTGTATGATTATTGTTTCAACGTTCAATTTAATTTATTCCTCCTGTAATTTGGTTAAGTATCTATATGAAAATAGGGTCTAATTTCTCCCAAACACAGTCAATAATTTCATAATTTTTCTCATTGAAATTTTCTAATGACTCTCCGGTTAATCTAGAATTAAAATTTTTTATTTCTGCTTTATTCTGAGTTTTAATATATAATTTATTTATTTACTAGTCAAACGCCAGAAGAAAAATATCGTGATACCAAGTCAATTAGTTGAATTCATTACAAATGTGTTACAGTGCTCAAACAGTTCTTAGAGGTATATCCCCTCTAAGGACTTTTTTTCGATGGGTGATTTTTTTAATTTATCATATTTTGGAACGCTTAGTTTAAGCGCTCCAATATGACTTAACTTTCTCTTGTTTATCTTCTCCAGAAAAGAAGAAAGTTGTAAATAAAATTAATGTAAAAATGACAAAAATCTTTGCTGCATTTTGAATAGATAAGTAAAACACTTCAACATAATTGTAAGTAAAGTCATGGAGCCAAGTTAATCTGAATGATTCAATAATCAGTCCATATGTGAAATGTGCTAGAATTGTAAAAACGAACCATAATTGTTTTGTTCTTTCTGAAGTATATTGTCCTTTGGATCTTTTATCGTCATTTGATGCTTTTGAAAATCCCATACTCGAAAGCACAGAATTTGCTAAAATTGCGCCAAGTCCACCTATAATCAACGCAACTATAAGTCCTGAACTAAAATTGATAATGTAATTTGGTTTGAAGGCAGTAAAGGTTGATATAATAAAAATAAATACCCAAATCACTAAACCAAATTTAATTCCATCATTTTTTGTCATACATAATATCATGAGTCCGTAATATTTAACATTTACCTCGATCGATGGAATTGAATTACCCTAGAATCAGCTCTTTAGTTCTAAAATTGAATAAATTGAAAGTACGAAATAAAAACACGTATCCTGTTTTTCATTTTTTAAATTTATATGAACTCTGATTTTAAGATTGAAAGTTTATTTATAACTCAAATGGAAATATTCGATTAAGTTTGTCCTCAAGTGCTTTGTCTTTTGGATCCAGAGGGGATTTGAAAACAACATCTGTTCCTGATTTCTCCAAAATCTTTAGTTGGGGCCTAATATCAATATTATTCGAATACACATTATCATATAATACTAACCTATCAACCGATCCTACATCATCCAAACCAAAATCTTCTGAAAGTTTACCAAAACTACAATTGAAAAAAGACAAAAATTTCAAGTGTAAATTCTTGAAAATACCTTTGGGAAGATCGGTCAAGTAACAATCATCGAATTTAATTTCAGATAAGTTATCTTTAATTGGTTGGAACAAATCAGGCGAAATAAAAGAAATAATATTAGTAGATTCGATTTCAAATTTGGTTATTTTCGAGATATCATATAGGTGAGCAATTTCAGTCAAGATATGAGGATTAAGAGCTTTTATAGCATAATTTTCATTTAAATCTTTTAGATGAAATTCTGAATTTCCATCCTGTAATTCAAGTAAAAAGGAAGATCCACTATTTTCATTTAAACTGGGTAAATCAATATCATCATCATTTTTGTAGATACTTGGATCATATGGAAACAAGTGATCAAGGCTAAAATTTAATGTATAAACGGGTCTAATTAGATTAAATATGATCCTATCAGTCGGACCTAACCAACCAGGTTCATCGTATTCATTATTTTCAGACATCATATCTACCTCCAAATAAAATTTTGCTTCGAAACAAATCGTTGGTAATAGATTGACATTTTGTCAGTTCTAAATTCATTTTTTTACCACAATCTCTAGACTGATTTGTTTGTAACTTTAAATTATTAGTTTTCATCATTTATTTCACCCTTGTTTTTATCCCCTATAATTTCTGTGAGAATTAATCTAAATATTGGTAATAGTTTTTCCCACAGCTCATCTACTATATCATGGTTTTTCTTTGTAAACCTTTCAAGAGTTTCTCCTGAAATGGATTTCATCTCTTTGATTTCCTTCATTAATTTTGGATTGATCAGTTTGAGGAACGGTTCTGCATGAGTGTAAATTTTACCTTTCTTCCAACCTTTTTTTGAATTGCTGGCAGGTGGGAAGAGTCTTCTTCTTACATCTGGATTATTTGGGTTGTATTTAAACCAAATCTCAGTGTTAGAAAGAACTTTGTCTATGTCTCGATTCATTAAATCCATTTCTAGAAAATCTTTAGATCGAATGACCTTGGAATGATCCTTTGTTGCATATTTTGCAGGAAGTGCATAATCGCGACCTTCACTTTTTACAAACTTCTTGAACCATTGAATTTGATCTGCGGAGCGATTCCAAGATCCAATCGGATTTCTTTTTGCTGAAAGGTCAAAGGCACCAATGAAATATTTTATTAGATCTTCATTTAAAAAATCAAAATAAGCTTTAAGACCTTCTAAATAAACTCTCAATGCATCCAAGTCAAATTTTACACCTTTCTTAGTTTGGATAAAGAATTTATGCTTGAATCCTGCTAAATTTTCATAAGAGTTAAACCACTTTGTAACATTTAGTTGATCTTTTCCACGAGCTGACCAAAACGTGTTAATGGTTCTTTTTGGTTGTATGTTGGAATAACCCATAGCTAATCTGTTTAATATTGAATTACTAGTCAACTCGTCTCCATATCGATAAGCTCCATAAAAGTAATAATCATTATTTTTGTCCCCTAATAGCATCATCATAAGTTTTTGTCCTGCTACATCTCTTCTTACATTATTTGGAATAAAAGATCCAAATGTATCTTGTGAAGTAAGAGGAAACATAATGGATAATCTGTAAATCTGTGCATTATCTGGAAAATCTAATATCCAGTGATTAACTTGAAACTTATCACTTTCTATTGGTTTTAACTTCCTTGAAAGTGATGCAATTGCATCATGATATATATTATTATTAACCTTTCCAATATGAAGAACTACGATAATGTCTTCTCCGTTTTCCCTAAGATGTTCTTCTATTAGATTTGCGTATCTTTCATATCTCTTGATAAATTCTAAGGCATCAGAACTTTGAATCGTACCATCTTCTTGAATTACAATATCATTAGATTTGATATTTACTCTCAATACTCGAATGTTCAAGTTTTTTGTAATATTCTTATTTTCACCAATTATTCTTACTGGATATGATTGGATGTCACCTATTTCGATATTCTCATTAAGACTTAAAGCACTTGATAGTCCAGAAATTGCCGTTTTTACAATGATCTTATTCTCTGTTGAAATCGGGAATTGTTTCTTGTATTTATCAAATTTACTTATCCAAGCATGATTTTTAACTTCATATAATTCTTGAGGATATATTGCAAATTTATTATTTGCAGGATTAAACACTTTCAAAAATTCATCATTTGTTTGAATGGGAATTGTATTTTTAGAATTTGGTATATTTAAATTAATGATTTCATCTGGTAATCTCATTGAACCAGGATTATTAATAATATTATGTAAAGTTGTGATATTCAATCTTTCAACCTTGGTATTCCCTTTTGAATCCTGATAAATCATCCCCGCAGGAGTATTCTTCCCATCCAAAATTTCAGCTACCAAATCTTTGACCTTCCCCGTCAACCCAACTGTTCTAAACGACTTCTTCAACCTCATGTGATACTCCTCTGCATATTCTACCAATTCACTATTTGTACTACTAGATTTTTTGGTAGCAATTAACATCAAATACTCAGGAAATCGTTTTACCTTAGTCCACTCATCAAGTGGTCCACCAGCAGCCGCTGTATTCGTCTTCCCAGTAAACCGAGTATCCAATGACGTTAGGTCGATCCCGGACTTACTTTCACCTGGTGCAAATATAATTGGTCCATCTTTAGCAACCACATCCAAATTTCCTCTCTCATCAACACCTGGAAGATGATAAGTAACAAGATGATCATATCCATGCTGACCATCGAAAACAATTAGCGATTCTTTCTCAAAATTAACCAGATATGAATCAATATCATCTGGTTTCATACCATGGACCTTCAAATATTTCCCAACAAGCTCTTTATGCCTTTGAATCCCACATAAAGCATCTTCCAACTCAGTAAAATTTGGTAGTAACCGTTTCAGTGTCTGACCAGACAAAAATTCTTGATTCATTGACGTTGACTTTAGGAATTTATCTCGTGTATCGCCAAATATTGATCCTGATTTATTATTCCCCTTTACTTGAACATTATACTTACTTGGATTAGCCTCTCCAAGATGGTATCCCTTCCCAAACATTTTATCAATCAGCCTTCTATCATGAATAGGGTCCAAAACCTTTTCCAACTCTTTTTCAAGTGTCACAAAATATTCATCCAAAGCCTCAGCACGTAATCTTTTGATAAATTGATCAAATTCTTTCTCCTTACCCTTTAGAGGAATTCCAGTTTTAAGATCCATTATCCCTTGAAGCTCGTCCTTAATCATCTGTTTCAAACTATAGCCATTATCCTCAGCATCAATTTTTAGCCAAATTGCAGGATTATCATAATAAAATTCCAATGAGTCAAAACCCTCCGGATCAAAATCAAGCCCATAAGCCTTTTTAATGCCATTCAACTCGAATTTAGTAATCTTCGTCTCGATTACATCATCTTTGCTGTAATAAAGTAACCTTGCCAAAAGGTCGATTACAAGGGCCGCATCATTACGCTTCCCTTTGGCATCATACAATAGATCCTTCTGGAAGTAGCTGGAGTGAATAATTTCCTGTTCAATTAAGGATTTTAACTTTAAATCCAAATCAATATTTAACCCTACATATTCTTTCTTGAAAATCACCTTGTTTACATGTTTCAAGGCCTCCTTGGGGTCTTGATCAAATAATTTCTTGAAGGTTTTGAATGATTTGAATGGTTTTACTGATGGAGAAGTTGAAATCTTCAGATTACTTGAATCTGCTGAGTCAATGGATAGCTTTTCTTGAATAACTTTGTCATCAGTTTCTTTAACCTTAACAACCGAATCAGTCAAATCCATTGTAGTCCCAACGATTCTTTTCCAAATTTCGGGAAAAGCTTTCTTTTCTAAATCTTCCAACCGCATCTGTCCAAACACCTCTCCCGATTTTGAATCCAATATATATCGCATTTCTGGAGTCAGCTCATCAATCTGTTTTCCCCTTAAATTTGGCTTATCCTTCAATGACTCTGGTAGCGTCTTACCCTTGTACATGGACCTCAGAAACCTGTGGACCGTCTTATTTTTCAACCACTTACCTAAAATATCTCCTACCGTAATTTGTTTAATTCCCGCTTCTGATTTACAACTCAAAACAACCCCTTCTCTCCACAACATACTTGATAAATCATTGTGATAAGCATAGAACGCCAATTTGGCAAAAATAATATTTTGGATCTCGAGTAAATTTAATTTGCGCCAGTGTTTTACATACGGAACGTCGCCTTCTATATATACAGACGGAGGAACAAGAAGGTCGACATCATCTCCAGAGACCGTATTTTCATCATGAACTATCCGTCCAATTTCATAAGAGCTACTCTTATTAGAAATCAATTTCAGAGAATCAATGAATAGTTGCTTAACCTTATCAATACGCTTGAGCTTTTTACGCATGGCTTGATTAATTTTTCTTCTCTGTTCTTGAGAATTAATTAATTCATTTAGTTGCATCATGTTGATGAGAAGGTGAAAAATGTAATCTCGATCAAAACCAGTCACAGCAGTGAGGAAGTCCAGTGACTTACCCTCAATTGCAAAATCCCAGATTTCATCTAAAGTATCCGCATCTGGAATTACTTTACTTCCTTTTTGCTGAGTGTAATCATCTCTTAGTTTATCAAGCTGTCTTTCCAAAGGAACCCTTTGAAATGAATCTTCTAATGATTGATCAAGATGGATATCACTATCATTCCTTTCACTCTCTCCTAGCTCCCTACCCTGAGGTTGCTCAAATGATTTATCTGAAACGATGGATCTCTCCCTCTGCTCGTCCATGTCCCAAGAATCAGAGATTCTACGTTCTCGAAATTCATTGAGTGAATCACCTTCATCTTCTGCAGCTAAATTACTTTCATCGTGGTCTGTATCTGGCTCTTGATAATCAGAGTCATTATTCCTGGGAATCGAACTGAAATGATTCTCCTGTTCATTTTGTTCATGATCTCGTAATTCATCAGATACTCTCTCATTCTCAAAATAATTTGCATGTTCTTCAATTTCATAATTATAATCCTCATTATCTAGAGTGGGTTCCAAGGGTCTATGTTCTATAGGAGAATCTCTATCTTCCAACTCCGTGGGTAAATGATGATATTGATCATCTAAGGAATTATGATGTTCTTTTGTGTCTTGGAGTTGTCGTTCAGATTGTTCGAACGCTTCCGACTGATCAATCGAATCATTAGTTTCATTAAATTCCCCATGATTAATTGGAAAATGATTCTGGTGATCTTTTAAAGATGATTCTGATAATTCTGAAATAGGTGGTTGTTGTTGGAATGGATAAAATCGGTCGATGGAATTATCATCTTGAAAATCTTGAGCAGTAGATTCATCCTTCCAATTATTGTTCAAAACATTATCAAGAACATTAATTAATTCCTGTCTTTCATTTTCATTCAAATTTGGAGATATATTTGGCGGAGTACCATCTTCAATACCCGGATGATCATTTTGCTTGATTTCATTAGCATCAGAAGATAAGGATGTGTCCTCATGATTATTATCTGAACTATTTGCATCGCTATCAGTATCTCTATCAGGATCTCTGGTTAAGATATCTTCTTTCTTCAAATTTCTAATCAATCGATCCAATTTCTGATCGAGAGTTTCAGGAGCAGCATTATCATCTATAAACAAACTTTTCTCTTTCTTTTTACGTAGGTATTCTTCATCTACCTCTTCATACTCCTCCTCATAAGCTCGCCTCTGACTATCCTGTTCAATATTGGAAAGTACTGTAATGCTTCCAAAGAAAATAAAAAAATACTTGTATTCTAAAATAAACTGCCAAATCAATTCAAGAGTATTGTAAGAAGGTTCAAAGAATAGCGCTGGAATTTCAATAAAAACAGACATGATTAAAATCTCAACTGAGTTCCCTTTGTTAATCAGATCAAATTCTAAGATCTGATCTTTTCCAGGAACATAATTGTGGGTAAACTCATAAGTTTGGTTTGAAATCTGTTTACTGCGAAGTGATGTTTGATTATGTAATATCTTTAGTCGAATTGGATTCTCTTCAAGAGAATTCTCTAGATCAATTATATTCAGCATAAATTTAATTTTCATTTTTGGGATTGCGGTTATATTATGGGATGCAAGGGTCGCTCTAATAAAATTAGAAGTTAGGTCTAGAGGAATTGGAACGTACAGTTTTTCCGTGTTTATTAAATTGTACCTGTTCATCACCAACATCGCTGGGAAAGAAGCAAGCTTGCCTGAAATTCTATTGTGAAACGACTCAAGTGAAATTGAGTGCAAATAGAAACGTTGAATCGTTGTTTGAATTCTAAAATCCATATTTGGAGTTTTGAAAGGATTATAGGAAAATTTTAAGAGAAAATTGACATTTATTCTAAAATTAGGGTCATTCCTGAAATACTCTAAGACCGTTGAATTATCAAACATATCCCGAGTTTTTGGAAGATGAACAGAAGGGTCAATTACTTGTGAAAAATCAACTTTCTTCAGATCTTTCTGCTGAACCGCAAATGTCTCGTTCACATATTCAACATATTGATTATTTTCAAGAATAAAATACAAAACAATTAATTCTATCTTGAGGTCACGATCATAGAAGTAGGATGAATTATCGACATTACGTGTAATATTATGTAACTGTAAGGAAATTAAAATTGGATCGAATAAAAAACTATCATTAAGCTGAGTAATATGGAGAAGCTGTGTATTATTTCTTAACTGAATATCTCCTTCTTTGTTCTCGTTAAAATTTACTTGGGGAGCCAAAGCTAAATTTCTGTTATCCGGATCAGACTCTACATGTCCTTCAGCATTTACTGGAAGTAATAGAAAACAAAGTAGAATGAATAAGAATATGATTTTTAACAGTTTTCTCCGATATTTCATATTGTCACGTCCTAGTCCACCTTTCCACTAAATTACAGACTCCATAAATAAAATATGTTAAATTGTATATAAGTAAAATACCATAAACCAATCAACTTGAATATCACCTTCAAAATTTTTTCCTTCTTAATGTTTGAAGATATTAGTAGTAGAACAATTAGGATAACCCAAAGCCAGGATGGAACGGATCGATTGTTTGTTATTGGATCGATTCTATATTCAGCTCCTTTTACCCATCCAATTTCTTGATTAGTGGAAGAATCAATCACATCATGTTCAAAAGAATATTGTTCCAATGTAGTTTCATAGAAATTGAATGATAGATAAAATTCAATTGTGGTTGGCTTAACATTCTCAAAGAGATCAAATAAGAATAGATCAATAGTAAACTGATAAATGTGTGTAACTGGCATAATTCTTCCATACACATCAAATACTAAAGTATCAATTAGATCCTTCATTGCCTCATATAATGTTGGATGAAGGTTTTGATTGATAATATTATCCTTAAATCGAATTAAATCTTCAACAGACTTGATATCAATGAAAGGGCCGAAACTTTGAAATCCATAGTAATGAGTAAAATTATTATTGTCCTTTAAATGCAAACCAATTTGACCTTCGATAATGTTGATATTTTCACCAAACTCATCAATTTGGAAATTTAATGTTACATTATGTGTCTGATTGAGGTCCCAGAACGTCGGAGTTATAATTTCATAGTGAAATTTGGTTCCATATTTTGTTTTATCGATCCTCGACTTTACTTTTTGTGAAGCAATGCTACTATTTGTACTGGCAAAAATATTAATAATTATAATAATAATCAAGAAGGTTGTTAAATGCATCTTTGATTTAATTTGGGATCGATTTGTCAATTTGGTTTGAGACGTTATACAAAATAGCATACGATAATAATGTGGTAAAATCTTTATAAGTAACCACAAATTTTAGCAATCATATATTTAGTATTAAAATAAATATGAATTGTAATTAGATCGGTTGAAAGAACGAAATAACATTATAAGAAAAAATTCCGTACCGATAATAATTGTTTAGAATCAATTTAAATCAAAATCACAATTAATAACGCATCATTTCATTTTAATTTAATTAGAGACTAACATCAATAGCATGGACTGAAATAGATGAATATTAGCTTGGTAAGCAATTCCGTACCGACAATAATTGTATTAAATTAATTTGAAATAAATCAAAATTATTTACGATCACATTTTTTAATTCAATTAGAAACTAATATCAATAACAGGGTCTGAAAGGGATGAATATGATGTTTGGAAGCAAAATCAAAAATTTAGGTTGGAGGAGAGGTTGTTTAATATAAATATTAATTGAATTGTAATTATGGGAAATTTAATTCCTGACAAAGATAAAAGAATCTCTGGAGCAAATGAAATCGGGAAGAAATTATACAAAGAAAACTGGCAGTCATTAATTGAAAATCTAGAATCATTGGATCCTAATTTTGCGGAATTTGTTAAAGAAATCCCTTATGGGAGCATGTATACAAGAAAAGAATTATCGATTGAATATAGAGAAATTGCTGCTATTACCGCACTTACTCAATTAAATCTCAGACCTCAATTAAAATCACATATAATAGGGGCTCTGAATGTAGGGGTTAAGAAAACTGAAATATTAGATCTCTTTTTACACATCGCAATGATCTAACTGTTATCTATTCAAGTATAAATAATAGTTTTCACGTTCCACAAACACTATCAGGTGTCGCCACCACTTCTTGCGAAGCTAATAATGTTCTCGATTTATTTTTATCAACTGCTTGATTCAATAAATCCGTGCTTCTGTCATCTTCTCCCTCACTCGATGTCTCGAAAAATGAGATCAACGAAGATGTGTTACCGTGATTTTTATCCACCGTTAGATCACTGAAAACGGCGTTTCTGTCAGATATATTGTCAGACAGATTAGAACTTCCTCGGGTATTTATTTTATTAAATACCTTCATAGTTTTCGGTTCCGCAGAACCTAGTTCTCTTACCTCAAATAACGAAGACTTTAGATGAGTAGTAAGTTTAAAGTATTTAGCAGCTCGTTTGGCAATATTGGTTGCACCATTGAAATCAGCATCTCCCATCCATTTACAGGTTCGATTTTTACACTTGAAAAATTCCTGTTTGGGACGTTTGCCTTTGGTATTGCATTTCCAACATTTGATAGAGGTCCAACCCTCGGGAATAGTTAGGAATCTACGTTTATATCCAGATTTGGATAATTTGTATTCCAACATCCAAGTAAGTTGACCATAAGCCCATCGATGTATCCTCTTTCGATGTCGCTTATTTCCATTACCTCTTCTCTGTCCTCTACGGATTCCTTTTAATTTTCCAATTCCAATCCACAGATCATATTGATCAGTCAAACTCAATAGATATTTATTTATCTCAGCTGATAACTGATGACTAATCTCATATTTTAATTCTGCTCTTTCGGATCGTAATTCTCTCAACAAACTATATAGACCATCGGTCTGTTCATTATCTGTTGATCTTTTAGCTGCTTTGTGTTGTATTTCTGCAATCCTCTTATCCAATTTAAGGATTGACAGTTTAGTATTTTCTATTCTTTCCAGCTTGATGAATTTATGATGAGATACTCCATGTACAGTAATAATCGATATTACCGCATCACGATTAATACCCAGATCAATCCCAGCAATTGCTAACTCCTTATTTGATTTTTTTGGGTAAAATTTACTGGTTAATTGTTTTACCTCGTGTCGAATAGCAAAGATTGCATAGTATTTTTTTCGAGATCTGACAATACGTACTGCTTGGAGTGAACCTTCCATGATTTTACAGATATGATAGTTCTTGAGATCAAAATTTAACGTCAATTTATTGTGTTGAACTTTCCTTTTTCCATTATTAATCATAGAAGGATTAGTATCCATACTATCCATAATAGTTAGAGTTCTCTCGTGATAACATAATTTAAACCTACGATATCCAATCGATCTCGGAACTGATGATTTAGCTGTGGGTATTGAAGCATTTCCTTTTACTTCCAATTCGAGATAGGATAAATACATACCAACTGCAGTATCTCGACATTCTTTTAGTTCATTCAAACTGATGCGAGGAAACTGTATTTTAAAATCATGGTTAACTATTTTACGTTCTGAAGTTGTGCAGGTTAATTGATCCAATTTACCTTTATCAATTTTGATTGAAATTTTACCATTTTTCTTCTCCTTATACTCAACCAATTCTTTTCGATTATTTTCTATTACTCCAATATATCTCGATATAATTCGAGAATCTCTTCCTAGTATTTGACGTAATTTCTTTTTATCCTTATAACTCAATTTAGATGTATCAATTAATACTTTAACTGAGGTTGTAATTTTATTATTTCGAGCCATAAGTCACAATTCCATACTATTTAAAGCTGTGATCGAGATGTAATTTTCAATTCAGTATTAAAACACAGAGTAGACACTGGAATCAATCGATTGGATTTTTTCAATCTCTGACATTCAACCTTAATGAATAAATACATACCATATTAGTATAGAACCCCATATTATTTAAAGCTATGAAGAAGATATCTTTGACATCTCTTGTAGAATTGCGAAACAGTAAAAATATGTAAAAGTAGTATAGTGTATTTCTCAGAAATTTATGTAATATCCACTATGATTTAATATAATCAGTGAATGGAGTAGTCAACCAAACTTGTTTTTTAGAAGATGAAATAATTGTCAGATGATTTTAATAAAAGATTTAGAAGAAGAATGAAAGAAGGTGCGGAGCTTAAAAAAAATCAATCTAATTCAGTCAAAGAAGTGAATTCAACTGATGCAGGAGAAGAATTATTGCATCATTCAGGGACTCCAGATATGGTTATCAAATTAATGGGGGGTTACGAATTAGATCTTCAAAAAGCCATAGGAATTGATTATAGCAAATTTAAACCTCTCAAAAAACTAAGAATTAAAACAAATATTCCCCCATCCTATTCTCTGATGAAATTCATTATCTTCTCTATGAAACAAAAAATTCAAGGATTAGCAATAATATCCAGACATTTTTTCTCTAATAAAATTTATTGTAAAATTCATGCTTATCATAAAAAAGCCAAGAAAGAATCTGATTATGCAAAATTAAAAACATATGAAAGAATTCAGGCTAGATTGTTCTGGCAAAACATAAAGAAATATGCTCAACGACGCGGTGTTCCATTCAAACGAAGATTATATCACAACCTAGGTCGAACACAAATTGATCTATTAAACCATAGATTAAATATTGTAGGTAATCGACTAAGGAGACGGACATTAGAAACTATTGGAAAAGGAAAGATATTTTTCAAAGAAATTGAACCAGTGCATAAGACTTTCTCCTCACTGGATGCAATAGAAGCTATACGACCAATACTATATTTTATTGTGATTAGATCTTTATCCGTTCCCTTTTCTAAAATAAGAGAATTAGTAGATAATATTATTGAACTGGGGATATTTTGGACAAATGAATGGATAGCAAGCATATTGTCAAGTCAACCTCGCCCAAGGAAATTATCTTATTACAATCTTTGTAATTTTGTCGGTACGGATTTAAGGGAAAAAGGTATTTTCAGGTTTGAACCATTCACAAATAGAAAAGTTACAGGATATTACTCATTGGATAAAACTGATACTTTATCAGATGTCGGTACGGTTTTATTAGAAAATCAAACAAAAGAACAGAAAGCAGGAGAAAGAGTTCATAGAGAAATATTATCCCAATTTCCTCAACCACTAGTTCTTCCTGGTTTTGATAGAATATTGGCAGCATACTTACCTCAGATTATTGCTGAAACCCTAATTAAGAATAAAATGGATACTTATAGAGGAAAACCGGACCTACTTATTTTTGGAGATTTTTCGTATAAAGGTGTGGAAAAAAAGTCCACATCAAATCTTATGTTAATTGCTGACATCAAAACTTATGATTCTACAAAAATTGATTTAAATAAAATTGGAACAAAAATAGCTCATATCTACCAAATAAAACAATACTGTAAGCTACTTAGAGAACATAGTTACATTGTTACAAACTCACTGAAGGCAATAATTCACATCGATAGACAAAATGTACCACAATCATTTATTGAATTAATTTGGATAATCATCAACATAGGAATCGAGGATAAAAAGGATCAAGAACTCAATAAAGAGGATTATGAAAAATATGAGAATTCAATAATCGCAAAATCTGGAGAAGAAACTGATTATTATGATATCACAATTGCAGAAATAGGAGTAAAAATCACTTTTTGGATGTGAATAATTATGATGGATAAAATAAAATTTGATTTCCCCAAAATTCTATTTGTCTATGATCATGACTTTTTGAGTCCAATGACACCTTTAGATCCCAGAGTTAAATATTTAGCCATTTTAAAACAAATCAATCAAATTAAAGAAAAAACAACTCATAAGAAATTATCAATCCACTGGTTGGTATCACATTCATTTCCATCTGTACCCTTTATAGAAGCTATTTCCATGCTTGGTGAAGAAAGATTTGCGAAATCTATACAGTATTACAAGTTTGTTGATTTTAAAACCGAAACCTTGTTTTCAAAGAGAAATCAATTGATGAATCTTTTTGGTCATCTTGAGAGACAATTGGAAACGATTGAAGAAGATCAAATTCAATTATTTATACTGGATGACCTATATGAATTATCAAAATGGAATAAAGCTAGTAATTTTGGACCAACAGTATTTTATAATACACTAGCTCAAATTATCAATGACACAAATTGCTACGTTATTTGTTTATCTAAACCCCAAATTACTGATTGGGTTGATCAATTTGGTAATCGTAAAATCAGAGCCCACCATCATAATATAATAAGGAGACAAGCTATTTCAAGTCAAATGCAAATTAAATTTATGTGGTTAATACGACCTCCTCTTTTGGTTAAATTGAAGACAGAAAATAAGAAAGGAACTGATACTATAGTATCGTTAACACTCGTACCTCAAACCAATGATGAATTTGATGAAATAGGGTTTAATTTTGCAGAAATTATGGATTTACCTCAAACACAAGTATGTGAAGTCAATTTAGGACTTAATGAGAACCTAACATTTCAAGAAAAGAAGAAAGAAGAAATAATCAATTCGACCATTGCTTTAATCCAGAACTATCAAATCCCGGTACAAATGGAAAGGGAATTCCATTTTGAAGAAATTCCAGATATTGATGAATATAGAATTTATCGCAATCCGAATTTAACTGATAAAACATCAGCCCAAAAGCAAATGATTATGCGTAAAAGCCATGAGAACAGTAAATTGGTATATTTTGTCAAATATTCTCTCAAGTTGAATTCGATGAGAAAATTGGATATTTCATATTTTAATAATAAAAATAAATCTGCATTAAAGGAAACCTCCTTACTGATTTCAGAATATGAAGTTTTGTATTTAGAGAATAATGAAACATCAGATCATCTGATTGATGATATGTTGATGATTTATTATGATCTATTACAATTAGATCAAAATGAAATATTCATCATCAATGAGATTGGTAATAAACATAAAGAATGGATCAAACCATTTCTAGCTTTGTTTTTGTATGAGGTTCGTAATTTATACAAAGAAGTTAAAATTGATGTAGAGGCTATACTTACCAGTGCAATTCAAGATCCTCAGATTATAAATTGGTTGAGTAAATACAAGTCATCTAGTATTTACTACAACAAATATGATTCAAAAAAAGCAATATCATTAGCAAAAAAGCTCCCATATACTCTTACAATAGTTCATCCTCGTCTGGGGGTATCGTATTTAAAGTTAGACAAAATGCTTTCAGATACCGCAGAGGGAGAACTAGAAATATTACTCACGAAAGTTGAAGGAGAGCAATATTTCCTCCTAGCTAGAATAAGTATTGATAGTATTGATCCAATTATTTTCGATTCAATGCCAATTGAGACTTCTAAATTTAATGCTGATACAAAAATATTTCTTCCAACTAATTTCTCAACAAATATTACTGATTTTATTCCATTTGACAAATCAAATGAGTATTCAGTATATGAAATATGGAAATTAAAATTGATTGGATCAAAATTCTCTGAATTCAAAGAATCAGTTGATTTACAAAATATACAAGATAAGGATTGGAATAAGCCATTATATTTGAAATTGTATATTCCAGGAATTGATGTGGTTATTAAAATTAAAGAAGATAAGGGTCAATATAATTGGAATATCTTAACTTAATCAATTTTATTTAGGTATCAAACTCTCGATTTTTTTCAACGAGTTTGTAATATGCATTTTGAGAATAGGCAAAGCATTTACCATTTTATCTGAAAACATTTTACAATCTAAGAACTCAAGACTAATTACTTCTTTAAATACTTGAATCAAATTTCTTATCCGTCTTAAGACGTTTAATTCAATTTCAGAAAATTTCATTTGTGAATTATCTTCTGAAAGATAAATATCGATTTTTTTTATTGGAGATAATATTTTGCTTATTTTCTGTAATGTTTTATCTTTATATTTCCCAGTGGTCATTTTAGGCTGTAATTTACCCATCTCAATGAATAAACTTGGACTTGTCTTTACAATTAATTTTACTATTCCATTGATTCCTTTGAGAGTATCTAAACAGATCTTATTATCATTATACAGTTTTTCGAAATCTCGTAAAAACGCAATTATCTGTTTGGGTGATACATTTTTTTGTGATAATAAATTGAGATTTGATTTTCCATGGATCAATAATTCTTCAAAATTAAGGTCTTCAATCAATTCTCCAAAATTGATAATTTTATCTTCTAAAATAAAATTATGGTATTTCAAGGATATTAGAGGATTCATTATAAAATCTTTAATCTCGTCAAATAATATATTCTCTTTAGTATTAATTAATTGTTGGTTATCTTGGTCAGTAGCAATATAAGTTAAAGCAGAAGAGTAAAATGTTTGCCGACTAAAATCAATGAGAGACTGTAAATTAGTAAACCAACCCGTAGTTAAACCTGCATTAAGAAACTCTTGAAACTTCATTTTACCAAAAAATGTGTCGAAATTACTTTGAATTCCTGGGGGATTGAAAATTGCATGAGTATAGATCTTTAACCCGTCAGCATAATTTTCACCTAGACAATACACCACAGCAGAAGTTTCTTCTTGATGCCCAACTCTTCCAATAATTTGCTGGAGCATAAATATGTGAGAAACTACAATTTCTTTTTCTTGTCCAATTTCGATGTTTTTCCAATCATACAATGTATCATATAATGTGAGAAAGGGTAAAATCACTGCATCAAAAGGATAATCTACTCCCATTGCAAATGTAGTGGTAGTGAATACACAATCAAAAGCCCCTTGGCTACATAATAACTCTACTAGTTTTTTGTGATCCTTTGATGCCCCCGCGTGATGATAGAATGAAGTTATTTTATTAAAATTTAATTCATCTACCAATTCAATTAGTGTGCGATTTAGGTACATAGTTTCCCTCCTTGTTGAACATAATATTAGAACACGTTTTTTCTGTTTGATTAAATATAGACAAGATAAAATTATTCGAATAAATTTTTCTGGTACTTTAATTAATATCGATTGTAAGCTGTTGTAGTTGTGAGAAGAAGTATCATCTAGATTTGATATTGAATGTCTAGTAACCTTAAATTCGATATTTTCTTCAGATTCAGAATAACAAAGTAATTCATCTGTGTCAAGATCAAAATCAATAATATAAGGTTCAAATGGGTTCAATCTTATTTTGCTATGTATATACGCCGCATTCATCCAATTAGCAATCATTTCTGGATTGTGTAACGTACCACTAAGACCGATGATATGACCATTCCATTCATCAGCTTCTTGTAAATACAAAAGAAGAGATATAATGAATTCAAATGTTGGACCTCTCTTCCTGTCTGAAATAAGATGTATTTCATCTATAATGATTAATCCTATATTATCTAATAAGCTTGGTTTATCTATTAATTCAATATAAAATTTTTCAAGTGTGGAGACCAGTACTTGAAAATTATCCAACGCAGCCTTAACTTGTGAAAGTAACATATTACCTTGAATTAATTTAGTTAGTGGAAAATTATTACTATATGTTTGGAAAATTTGCTCATTTAATGTCCGTGTTGGTGTAATGTATATGATATTTTGACCCCAATTTGTAATCTGTTCTGATTTTATTATTGTCAACAACGTCTTTCCAGATCCAGTTGGGAGCGCAATGACAAAATTTTGATCTTCTAATAGACCAGCATTAATTGTGTCATATTGTAGTTGATTTAATTGCGTTATATCATTTTTATGAAGAATTTTGGTTATGGTGTTCTCATTATCATTTGGAACATTCTGTGTTGCCATATAAAATATATAGTTATGAATTCTTTATAAGTAAACATCGTATTTTTTTGTGAACAATATTTTTTTGGAGAATAGTAATCTACATTGTAATCTAATGCATTTCATTTCTATTCTTCACACAGAGTGTATTTCTATTACGCGTTTGATTTGTTTGAAACTAATTTCAAAAAGTTAGAATTGTAGGGCGGTTGTTTAATACAAATTGTAATTCACATATAATTATGGGAAATTTAATTCCTAATAAAGAACAAAGAATTACCAATGCGAATGAAATCGGGACCAAATTATACAAAGAAAATTGGCAATCATTGATTGCAAACCTCGAATCATTGGACCCTAATTTTGCAGAATTTGTTAAGGAAATACCATATGGTAGTGTGTATCCAAGAAAGCAATTATCAATACAATACCGAGAAATTATAGCTATTTCAGCTCTTACCCAATTGAATCTTAAAACACAATTAAAGTCGCATCTCATAGGTGCTCTGAATGTAGGAGTGAAGAAAACAGAAATATTAGAGCTCTTTCTTCACCTTACAATGTTTATTGGATTTCCATTGGTTTTAGATGGATTAAAAGTCGCCAGGGAAGTTTTTAATCACTACAAATTATGAACCAATAAATTTTTTCGATTTTAGTATCAATTACAACAAAAAAATATTAAATTAACAAGTTAAAATAATGATATGGATGATTCAAGGGATACTCAAAATTTAAAGCATTTAATCACTGATATGAAAGCAAGAAATTTTATCGCTATTGTACCGAAATTCGATAAAATTACCAACTTTGAAAATGGAAAATTAAAGATCTTGACCCTCGAAAGTTTAACTATATCCAAATTGCCACAAGACATCGCCAAATTCAATAATTTAGTTGAACTAAATTTACACAATAATTATCTTATATCTCTACCAACTAGCATTGAAGAATTACATGCTTTGAAACTATTGGATTTATCAAATAACAAGATCGAATTCTTACCACAAAATATTGGAAGTATGACGTCATTAAGTCAACTTTATCTTAATTCTAATAAGCTAACCCGTTTTCCGGATAATTTTATCAATTTACGAACATTAAAATTTCTTGATGTTAGTGTCAACAAGCTGAAAATATTACCAGAACATTTTGGTAGATTACGTCAATTAGTTGAATTAAAAATTAATGATAATAAATTAAAATATTTACCCCTGAGTAGCATGGATCTCATTCATTTAGCAATTCTAGAAACTAATGATAATAAATTGCAAAAATTACCTTACAATATTGGCAATTTACTTAATTTGAAAATGCTTGAATTGGAAAACAATCAATTAACCTCACTTCCTGATAGTATTTCGAAATTAACTTCTCTTGAATATCTTAATTTACAAGGAAATCAATTAACTTCACTACCTCTCTCAATGGGTAATATAATTTCTGTTGTTCAATTAAGACTAGATAATAATGATTTGAAATCCCTTCCCAAGAGTTTAATCAATCTTGATAAAATCAATTTATTAGCTTTGCAAGGTAATGATAACTTACAAATTGACTCAACACACGAACAATGGTTTGATGAGATCAAAAAACGCAGTGGCAGAGTAATTCTTTAGATTGAAGAAAATTATTTAATTTGATAATATGTTTAGAAAATAATAAAAATTATTTATTTAATTTTATTTTGGAAAAATTATTATTGGAGGGGCTTCCTTTAGTTATATTCAATTCTAATTTTTCTAAATCCATTATTATTGTACACACTGTTCCTACATCCTCCATAGTTTTACCTTGAATATATTTTCTACATATTGGAAATTCAGTATCAGATTCGTCTGAAAGAATATTTTTCATGTTTTCTAATGATTGATCAGTTAAATTAGATATTAATGAAGAAGCTTTTTCATACCGTGAAAATGAACTTTCCATATTTTCTGGTTGTTGGTTAAGTGTAATATTCTTAAGAAAATGATTAGTATGCATAAATACAGACTTGTTCACTTCTAAGAAGTATAATTTTTCCCCACCAAATTCTATATCTTGATAATTACCATTATTATCAGCAATAATTATATTCCCTGCACATCCCACAATTAAATTATTTACCCATTTGATCGCTTGAGAGAAAGATTCTTTTTCAAGAATTGATCGCAATATTAAATGGATGGGGAATCCGTTTAGCGGCTCAGAAACATGGAGGAAGTTGAGAGAAACACCTAGTCCAAAATTATTGAATCCAATTTTACCAATAATTCCTGGTTCAGTTATTTGTAAAATTTCAACTCCATTATTTAGTTTAATTTGCATAATCACAGCTAATTCTTCAAAATCAGCTGCCCAATCCCAATTTTGACCTAATAATTTTGATTCTTTAAAATATAATGCTGTACATTCAGTTGATCCATTTTCCATGTTTGACATAATTTCACTTCGCGAATTCAGAGCATAAATCCACAAAGGATCGACATCAGCACCCTCGGCAATTCCTTCAATTTCTTCTACAAATTCTTTATTTTCTGTGGCTATCGTTTTCATGAATTTACTTGCGAATTCTAAAATGTGTCTCTCATTCTCTATTCTCTCATTATTGTTGAGTTGTTTAGTCACATCAGTATAGAATCTAATTGCCTTATGAATTCGCTTCTTTAATAATTTACCATGTTGGTAACCAATTTATCTAGGTGTCCCCGAAAGTTGAATTAGTGGAAATTTTTCATTTTGCAATGTTAACAAATTTCATATTTAATGCGATATTATAAATCCCTCGTTCAAGTCTAATCTTCTAAATTTCTGATAAATTGAATTTAATGAAGACTCTTCAAATTCTTTTGATAATCTATCTAATACTTTACAAAAAAATACTGGAATCATCCAAGGTTCCAGGATGTAAAACCAAGTTTTGACCTGTGCCTGAATTGTTATGACGAATATCAACTCCTTCAATTGAGATCAAATTCTGATCTTTATAATAATAAACAATTCAATTTCATTCGTTTTCATTTCACTAGAATAATAGTGAAAGACAAGTCAATGCACCTTCACATTTTTGAAATTCACTCATATCAAGGAGGATGACGTCAAATCCATTATCTTGTATTAGTTGTTTAACACGTGGATATCCATTAGGAATTATTACCTGATCATTTATTGCTAGTGAATTTGCAGCATATGATTCATTTTCAGGAACAACAATAGATGTGAAATCACTAAATACATCATGATTCAAATATTTAGAAGTACCTAGCATCATGTTATTACCTAAATAAGTCACATAACTTTTAAGATGCACAATTTCAGGATCAGTAATAATTTTTAGATTACAATCCAGTTTACTACTTAGTTGTTTTATCCCTTCTATATTTGTTCTCGAGGAGTTACCACATATCAATAAATTATTTTCATGGATATGAATAATATCTCCTCCTTCCAATGTACCAGGATATTCTATTACCTCAATATCCTTGAATTCTCGCAAAGCATTTTCAACTGGACCGACTTCTCCACGCCTACTTTCAATACCAGGACGTGTAATAACTGCCTTATTTCCCTTTATCACGGCAGTGTCTTCTACAAAGCAACAATCGGGGTGATTCGCATCTCCTTGTAACGTTATTATCTCTATATTCATTTCCTTCAGTATGTTAATATAATCATGATGTTGAGATTTTGCCTTATTTAAGTTTAATAAGTGATGATATGGAAAATCAGATATACAATTTAAGTATGAAGAACTAAGATCTCTCACGATGGCTTTTCTGAATTTCATAAGTAATTTGAATTTAAATCGAATAAAAAATTCGTGTTTGCCCATAGTAAAAATAACTAACAAATTTTTTCGCGTTTTTTTTAATATATTTTGCTTATTTTTTACACTACTAGCTAGACATCTAGCTATTTGGTAACATGTCTATTTATATTTCCGAATTATTAATGACTATTAAGTGTCACGAATAACGGCTGTACATCTTACTATAGGGTATATTGTAGTTCTTGTGGTCATTTTATTTGTTTTAAGACGTCGTATGAAGAATAAAGATTATTTATTCGATCTTTTTCTTCTGGGGGCTTTTGGATGGATTATTGCGTTCTTCTTTGAGTCTATTTCACTCCAATTCTTAACTGATTTTGCTCTATACAAAATTGGAATTGATTTAGATGATCCTGAATTGTTAGTTGATACATATGCAAATTTACTATTTTTACTTTTAGGTCCTCTGCTGATTGGTTTTTCTGAAGAATTAGCTCGTTACCAAACATTTCGATTGTATAAATCAATTGACAAATTCATGTTTAAATACAGGTTTAAAACGTCTTTATTAATAGGAATGGGGTGGGCTACTGCTGAAATTCTAGTTTTATCTAGTTTTGCTTTGTTAGAGGGCGATGGTTATGATATTAATTTGTATTCCACTTTACTAGGTTTTTACGTTCGTTTAGTTTCATATGTATTCCATATTTCTCTTAGTTTCATTGTATTTTTTGCAGTATATGAAAAATCAGCCAAATCTAGAAGTCTTGGAATTGCAATATTATTCAATATCCTGTTAAACGCGATTTTTTCAATATGGATAATATTCTTCCAAAATCTAGCAAAAGAACAACCCATTGTCTATATTATTTCACAACAATTAATGATGGGTATTGTCGTGCTTTCAATATTAGTATTTACTCTAAAATATTGGATCCCACATTCAGAATCGATACTAGAAACAACAGATGTTATTAAGAAAAAGCATCAACAATTGAGTTAATGAACTTATACAATAATCTCAATTTTCTTCGTTGTCTTTTATAATCCACTTTCCCTTAGTATTTTGGATTGATATCATTTCCGTATTATGTACTGGTCCATCATATAGTCCTAAATGATGGTTTAGAATTAATCTCATCACTTCTCCATAAATCAATAATAGTTTTTGTTTTAATAATCTCAATTTTCTTCGTTGTCTTTTATAATCCACTTTCCCTTAGTATTTTGGATTGATATCATTTCCGTATTATGTACTGGTCCATCATATAGTCCTAAATGATGGTTTAGAATTAATCTCATCACTTCTCCATAAATCAATAATAGTTTTTGTTTTAATAATCTCAATTTTCTTCGTTGTCTTTTATAATCCACTTTCCCTTAGTATTTTGGATTGATATCATTTCCGTATTATGTACTGGTCCATCATATAGTCCTAAATGATGGTTTAGAATTAATCTCATCACTTCTCCATAAATCAATAATAGTTTTTGTTTTAATAATCTCAATTTTCTTCGTTGTCTTTTATAATCCACTTTCCCTTAGTATTTTGGATTGATATCATTTCCGTATTATGTACTGGTCCATCATATAGTCCTAAATGATGGTTTAGAATTAATCTCATCACTTCTCCATAAATCAATAATAGTTTTTGTTTTAATAATCTCAATTTTCTTCGTTGTCTTTTATAATCCACTTTCCCTTAGTATTTTGGATTGA
>MDVR01000108.1 GCA_001940725.1 Candidatus Heimdallarchaeota archaeon LC_2
GAAAATACTGAAGAAGGGTTGTGTCATATATGCCTACAAATAGTTGACCACGGCATTCAATGTCTGGGATGTCTTTACTGGTATCATATTGATCATCTGACTTCTTGGGTTGTTTCAAATAATAATTGTCCAATTTGTAAACATGGATTAAGGATGATTAGATAACCAAATACCAATACAAAATTGATCACAATATCCAATTCTAGGAAAAAACTATATCATTTATATCATCATATCTAGACATATGTGTGAATATTGCAGTAAACATGGTTCTGGTAAAAAATGGTATTTACATACAAAAAATTATATTAAAAATTATGACAGTACGGACCATAAAAGGAAAGAATTCACTACAGATTTCATTCAGCATTTTATGAATTCCTATAAACATTATTTGCAGACTGGTGACATCAAAAGAATCATGGATAATGATGATCCTAATTGGGTACAAAGACAATTTTACAATTGGTATTTCAAGAAAAAACATTCAGGTCAAGTAGTTCCATTTGAAGAGGCAAAAATGATTATGGAATTGGCTGGTCAGATCTCCCTTGTCCCATGTGTATGTAGAATGGCTAATTCTGGAGAAAAGAAGAATTTATGCATGTTGTTTATGGCAGTTCCTGATGATTTTTGGGGTGCTGATTATATCAAACGGAGTGAAGTTGAACATTTAGATATCGATGATGCTCAACATAGAATTAATGAATTTTATGATCAAGGTTTAGTACAGACAGTATGGACCTTTAACTCTCCACATATCGGAGCAATTTGTAATTGTGATTATCCTTATTGTACCGCAGTTCGATTTAGAAAACATGTAAATTCTGTCAAATCACTATTAAGATCTGAATATTACGCAGAGATTGATTATAACACCTGTACAAATTGTCGCAAATGCATTCGAGATTGTCAATTTGGAGCAATGAGTTATTCGACCTCAACAAACAAAGTCGTAATTAATGAGATTCAGTGTTTTGGTTGTGGCGTATGTAGAAAAGATTGTAAATCCGATTCAATTAAACTATTTCCCAGAGAAAATAATGACAAAATTAAAGCTATTTGGTAATTAAGCAAAATCAAAATTGTTCATTTATTAGATATTTTTTCTAAATGGATCGAATCTTTCTACTAATGATTAATTTAGTTACAATTAGGCCAATAAGTATTGAAAATAATGGAATTGGGAGTGTTAACACACCATCCGTTTCTTCATCTTTATCATCAACATCTGTGTTGCCAGAAATTGATATATATGGGATATAATCATGAATAAATTTGGTAGGTTCATTAATATCGGTTTGAAAGACAAAATCTTTGAATCCCTCACCAAATGATGTCAACAATGCCATTCCATTGTCCAGGATTATCATAATTGTTACTCGATCCAGAGGATATGCTTCAATCTCAATGTGATTACCCATTCTCAAAAAGAAGCTTGGGAATGAAACCGCCGTTGTGGTTCCTAAATCAAACATTTCCACGTATACTGAATCACTATAAGTAGAGTTCTGCATCCATTCTTCAATATTATTAATATCAAAATCAACTCCTACAAAGAGACTTACATTTTGACTGAAACAACAGAAAGTTCCGTCGTTTCCTCTTTGAAATAAAACTGACAAACCATATTGTTCAGGATAACTCTCCATAATAGAAATTTGAGTTGCAACTGGCCAAACAAATTGATCATAATCTATCAACAGAATTCTTTGTTGAAACCCAAAAATATCATAAAGCATTTTTATCCACCCATCAGCAACATCAAAGGTAACTGGAATTTGTTGTACGGAAATGGTATTAGTTTGTTCAAGTCGAGTGAATGTTAATATAAAATTAGGATTATCTTCAGTCTGATCTAATTGAAAGAAACCACCATCTGAAGCATCATTTTCAAATTCATACCAATTGAAATAATTTACATCCGAATTAAACCCATCATATTGGTCATCATCAGAAGAAATTGAATAAGAGTTATCATTCATCGTGAGATTAAACCAATGCCCAAGTGTTGAAGAGTAATAATCAAATTGTACTTCATGGCTTACTGGATTGGTTGTTTGAGCAGTATTCATACTTGATCCAATTAAAATAAGTGTCAGAAATAATAAAGAACGTTTCACAATAATTTAATGGCAACAAGAATAGATAATATCTATTGTGCGCTTTTAGCACAAGTAATAATTATTGAATAATTACGTATAGCTGCTCCTATATGCAAAAGAATTCTGTTTAATAACAATGAATTAATCCGATCTCAAACCATATTCTAAATATTTAAGATTATTCACAATTGAATTTAGATGTCCAGCTTTTCAAAAAATGAAAAATGTTTTCTTGAGATTTTGAAATCACAAGGAATAAAATTAACGACATCTAAAATTTTAGAATTAGTTGATAATTTTCCTGATCTCTGTTCAGGTTGTAAGAGTGGAAATGATGTAATTGCGGCAGGCATGAGATTAATAAAGAAAGAAAAAATTATAAGGTCAATTGGTAAAGGAGGATTTCTTTGGAGTTTAGTTTAGCCTAAATTAAGCTAGTTTTATCAAAATTGTGAGCGATAT
Source organism: Candidatus Heimdallarchaeota archaeon LC_2 (assembly GCA_001940725.1). The sequence goes on from MDVR01000108.1 coordinate 2,568, forward strand.
TATTTTAAGTTAAAAAAACCATATTCTAATTGCTAAGGGGTAGTTGGAATTAATCCACTTATTGAATCAGCACAACAACTTTATGATAAAAAAGAATTTGAAGAAGCTCTCCAAATTCTTGATCGGGCTTTAACAAAGAATCGAAGAGATGGATTAAAAAGTAAAAAATCTGAATCTAAAATTCAATATGGTAAAGAATTAGCCATGATTCGATTAATCGAAGGTAAAATAAAATTTGCATTGGATGATGTAGATGCTGCAGTGGAAGCGTATAACAAATCAAAATCGACTCTAGTAGGCATAGAATCATCAGCAATGGGCATTAAAGGGTTACTTGATTATCAATTTGGAGAAATTGCTAAAAAATACAGAGAACACGATAATGTTGTTCAACTCATAAATTCAAGTGTAAGTAATTTAAAAGAAGGGGGTTTCTATAATACAGCTATTACATATTTGTTTGATCTTGTAAATTATATTACAATAAATAAATTGCAAGAAAATCCACTCACTTATGCTGATCAGATTGATCAACTCACAAAGAAATCTATCAAGGATAAGAATGACAAGAAAAAATATTCAGCTGAACTAAGTATGTTAAAAGGAAATTTCTTCAGAACTTCAAACCGTAATGACGCTGCAAAAGAATTTGAGAATGCAGCAAAGGAATTTTCTAGCTTAAAATTGTACAAAAACCATGCTGAATCATTAGTACAGTGGGCAGAATTAGTTCGAAATGGTTCATTAAAGAAATCTGAAAAAATTTTGAAAATAGCAATAGAGAGCGCTAAAAAAGGAAATTCAGATAGAGAAATTGGTTTTGCACTATTGAGTTTGGCCAAGGTAAAACGTATTCTCAACGAATTGGATGAAGCAAAAAGTCTTGAAAAAGAAGGTTTTGATACCTTAAATAAATCTGGATGCAATGAGGAATGTGGTACCTATTATATTGAAATTTCTAGAATCATTGCTTTGACTTCAACTAACGATAATGAATTATCAATAGCAATTGAATATGCAACTAAAGCTAGTAAACTGTTTGATGAAATCGAACATAAGTATGGTAAAACGGTATCACTATTTATGCAAGGTCTCAGTAGAATAGCAAAAGGCTATGTTCAAGAAGGGTTATCAATGATCAAACTTACTACTATAAATCTCAACAGATTAAAGAAAAATGATCAGGTCGAATATTTGAATACACATGCTAGTCACCTTGTAAATGCATTAACTAGTGATACTGAAAATGAAGATTTCAATACAATCTTAGAAAAACATTCTGAAAATCTTCATCCCTTAGAAAAGGGTTCATTATTCCATCTAGCCAGTATTATCAAATTCCACCAAGATGCAAACGAGGGAATACATTTGATAAATAATTCCTTAAATCTTCTTGAAAAATATGTTAAAAAGAATAAAGATTATCAAATTTATTATGACATCGCTAAAGAGAGAGCTGAAAAACTAAGCCAAGAAGCTGTAGGAGTATCTTCAAATTCAATAGAAGCAACATCAGGGTCCTTTTCAATGCAAACCCCTTCAGAAGGGATATCAAAACAAGAGATTGCTCAGCCTAAATTTAAGAAACGAGGCGGACCCAATTTAGGTAAAAAATGATGGATATGAACTTTAAATTAAATTTTTTCTAAAATAATTATTAAATTGGTTTTCGGGTTTTGCAATTGTTCTATCATTTCTGAAGGTAAATCTCCTGCAACAAATGATGAATTTATAGCTGCAGTTCTAGGTGATATAAATGAACTTTTTCTGAATACCATATCTCTTTCATCCTCCAGTGATAAACCAGGATGCCCTTCTGCGGTTCCAACAAATTCTATATTTTCAGCTTTCAATACGATTTTTATTTTTCCTGAATTTTGTAAATGATTCTTCATCCATTTTGGTAAGTTTACACATCCCATATTACTAGATACACCAATAATACAATCTCCTTTCGTAGATAAATAATCTTCTTTGGTAATTTGCCAAGTCGTATTATGTTTGGAGAGGATATTTTCATGTCCTTTTGCTTTGATTACAATATGATTTTTGTAGGTGGTATCCACTGACATAATCCATATCAATGAATACATAAGTATGACGTAAATTCTTCCAAAAATAGTTTTGTTTAGGAAATGATATTCATCTTCTATTTCCGAATAACATTACTAATATTTGTAAAAGATATCTGAAAATCAATAATATATCCCAGTACATGGACCAAGCCATACGTGCTGGTGATCCATATTGACCCGCTTGTAATCTTGATAAATCATAATATAGATACCATGAAAATAATGCGGCTCCAAAGATACTAATTATCAATAAAACAATCTCTGAAAAGATGAAGAACCAACTAAGGATAAGTAAACCAATAAAAATTAATGAATATTTAGTTAGATTTTTGCCTACAACATTTGGATCTGGATGTTGACTCTCCACTTTATACCATAAATATCCAACAATCAATGCAGTTCCGCCAAAGGCTCCTAAGATTATTCCCTCGGCATTATCTAATACGGTCAAATAGACTGTAAAAGTTGCACCTAACATCACACCAGACGAGGCTGCAAAAACGAAGTAAAGCGTGTTTATGGTATTTTCATTTTTAGCAAAAAAATATCCTATAATTGAAATTATATATCCTACAATTCCTAAAAGTAAGAGCAGGGGGGCAAAATCTGGTAAAAATACAACAATTGCAGCCATAATCGCTGCCAATAATAAACCATCTGTCAATTTATGTAATACTAATGACTTCGTATAATCATCAATACCTTGATGTCGTTGATATCCCCTTGGTTGACGTCCGTAATATGACATAATCTATATTTGGAAATTCATATCTATAAATGATACTACTAGAGATACCATTATTTCAATAATTAACAGCCTATAAATCGGCAAATAATATATATTCTCACAACTGTATTTAATGACTTGCTTTTATGGTTTTAACAGAACTTTACCTATATTTTTTCTATCGTGAATATATTGGTGAGCAATTCCAGCATCAGCTAAATTAAAAATTTGTTCCTCACTTACAATTGGTCTAAATTCATTTTCAGATACTAATCGATTAAGATGATCTAGAGAGTGTTTCAACTTATCGAATTGAGGGATTAATCTACCAATATGTAGTCCCATAAATCCCTTTGAATATTTAATCACCTTAGCAATATTTGTTTTTGGTAATGCTTTCCAAGCTTTGTATAATGAAAATGGATTCTTCTTGTTAACATGAATTCCACTACCTCCAATAAGTACAATTCTTCCCAATGGAGCTAGACAAATATTCGAACGTTTGTATATATCTCCTCCAACCGATTCAAGAACACAGTTAGGTGGCTTATCTTTCAATTCAGTATCAAAATTTTCATAAGTTAATGCATGAGCCCCTAGTGATTCAATAAAATCTCTCTTTCTCTGGGTAGAAGCAGTTCCATAAACCTCCAACCCAAGAGCTTTACCTAGTATTATTGCAGATGTACCCACACCTCCAGCAGCAGCTTGAACTAGCAATCTTTCACCTTTCCTAACTCGAGCCATTTCCGTTAAAGCTAACCAAGCAGTTGCCCATGTGGCAATGTACGCAGCCGCTTCTTTGTAGTTGAAATGATCCGGATATCCTAATGCAAGTTTCTCATCCACAGCATTTAATTCAGCATAACCACCTGTTTGAGCCGCTGCAATAACAGAATCCCCGACTTCAATATTAGTAACTTTCTTCCCTATTTCTTCAACAATCCCTGAAGCCTCAAAACCTAATATATATGGTCTCTTGGGGCTCCAACTGTACAATCCTTGTCGTGCAAGTAAATCTGCATAGTTAACCCCAGCATATTTGTTCCTGACTAATACCTGATTATCTTTTACAATTGGATCTGCAATTTCACTTATTTGAAGTACATCCGGTTTACCTGTTCTATCGAGTACTATTGCCCTCATACTCGATGAGAATAACGACTTTACTCAAATCTTTGTATTGATGATTGAATCACTTATCTTTTTTTTGTTGGTAATATTTGGATCATTGCGGTAGCTCGATCCGCAGTTTCCATTAGTTCTCTCAATATTTCCGCAGTTAGATTAGGTATTTTTAGTTCAGGCATGGATTTGTATTTAGCAATATATTCTTCTTTTGGTAGCTTTTGAGATTGTAGATTCGCTAATAATAGATAACTACGTGTGGGACGTTCAACCCATCTAGAAATTTCATCCCCATCCTCATCTGCAAGTATTACCATTGGAATTTTTTGTCTTCCAGCTGTACAATAATATTGTTGAAAGTCCTCTTCAAAAGATGTTTTTACCACAATTACAAATTCCCAATTATTAAGAGCATCTGCTAGAGCAGAAATAACTGGTACACCATTTGCACAATCACCACACCAATTTTCTGAGACACATAGGATTTTCATTTTCCTATTAATTCTAGTAAGTTTTTGAGGCTCAATTTTACTAATAAGCTCTTGAGCAGCTTCAAAGTGCCTTGACATTCTGTCTTTGATTTTTTCATTTAATGTTAATTCTACGTATCTCTCATAGGAGATTCCAGCATCAAACATTTTAACAAAGGTTTCTTGTCTTTTCATTTCTCAACCTATTTAGATTCATTTTTTCAGTACTAAAGTTCTTAATTATGTTACAAATTCAAATGCATCTTATTTTCTATAAATTTTAAAGTTAGTAGTAATTTTCAAACGCAATATTTTCATACTACAGGGAAGAAAAAACTTTCAAAATATCAAAATTATCCATTTGAGGCTATTTTTCAGTAGAATTAGAAAAATTCGTCATGAATAATATTTAACGCTCGATTAAGATCTCTTTGCTTTACAGTGAAATGATATGCAGCTTTGGATGCGCCGGAAGAAATCATTTCTACATTAACTTTGATCTTTGCTATCGAATTAAATACCCGTGAAACAATTCCTGGTGTATCACCAAGTCCAAGACCTACTATTCCAATCAATGCAATATTTTTATCACAATCAATCTCATCAACTATGTGTGGTTTTAAAGTTTCCAAATTCTCTAAACTTGCTTTTATCTGATCTTCTGAAATAAGCATTGAAATACAAGTTTGAGAAGTTGCAATAGAAATTATATTGGTCTGGACATCAACTAATTTTTCAGATATTTTATTAAACACCCCGTCAATATTACTTCCAAGTGTAGTATATATCCTAAGAATTGCAAGATCTTTGAGGTAAGATACACTTTTTACAATATCTTCATTTCGTAAATTGGTCTCATTCCAAATCTTAGTGTTAACTTCACTGTTGTAAAGGTGCTTTATATAGATCGGTATATTTTTCAATTTAGCAGGGATCACAGATCGTGAATGAAGTATTTGAGCTCCAAAATGAGATAATTCTGCTGCTTCTTCATATGATAAATTCTCTAAAGTCGATGCATTTTCAATTATATTTGGATCTGCAGTCATGAATCCCATTACATCTTTCCAAATTATCACGTCATCAGCATTAAAACCGTATGCCAAGGCAGTGGCTGTATAATCAGTTCCAGATCTTCCAAGTAAATTTATGATTTTATCTTTAGAAGCCCCGTAATAACCAGGAAAGATAATTATCTCATCAATTTTTGAATATTTCTCTAGAAATGCATTGCAATTAATTTCAGTTTCTTCAAGCAATATTGTTGAAGCTCCAAATATTCCATTTGTTAATATAAAATTTTCAGGTTTGAGAATTCGTGATTTTTCATTTTTATCATCAAAAAATCTCTTAAGAACACAACTTACAAGTCTCTCTCCAAAACTTAAAATCAAATCTCTGGTTCTTAGTGTGATCTCTTCTGTATACGCAATACCATAATATAACCGTTCTAGTTTTCGCAATTCATTATCAAGTTCAACAAAATTTTTGTTTGTTGAATCAAATATGTCTAAATGAATTTTCTTTAAGTGAGAGATAATTGAAGGGATGTTTAGTTTCGTAGCAGAATTATCTAGAGTCTCAATTAGATATTGAGTAACTCCATAAATTGCTGAAACCGTAACTATAACCGGTTTTTCTTCAGCGACGAGTATCTCATATAATCTTGCTAAACCTTTAGCATCTCTAATACAAGATCCACCAAATTTGTGAATTCTAATTCTAGACATCTCCTTCTAAATATTTGCTACCTTTCATCATTAAATCGAGGAATTTACTTTCTTCCTTATCATTAATGATTGTTATTAATTTATCAGTAGTTTCTCTTATTTGGTGGAATAATTCATTTTGATAAGAATTTATATTTTGAATATTATAATATAAAGAAGGATTTTCATTAAAGACTTCTTTTGTTGTAATAATTTGTTTGGTAAAAGTTGTACCTGCAAATTTTTCTAGAAAATCGAAATCCAAATTCGAATTAGACAAGATTAAACCGTTTAATAAATTAATAAAATGTGCCAATCCAAGGGAATATAACATTTGCTTATCATGATTTTTGATATGCAATGAATGTATGTTGACCATTGTGTCTTTGAAAAATTTCTCCACCTCAGAAAAAATCATTTCATCATTTTCGTGACCTGTACACACAATAAGATTTCTATCAGATAAATCAGTGACATTTGGACCAAACATTGGATGAATACTGTAGATATTTACACCTTTTTGTTTTGCTTTTACCAGTAAATCAATAATACTTGATTTTAGAGATGCAATTTCAAATATAGCTGCTTTACTTTTTCTGTTTATAAGGTCAGATAATACAAGTCTCATTTTATGTAGGGGAACACAAACAAACATGTAATCATAATTATTAAGCTGATCTGGAAGATCTTTGTACCCCTCCTTTATGGTTTTTATTTTAGGATCTGAAATCTCAACATCATGACCAGATGATCTGAGAAATTTAACAAACCATTTCCCCATCTCTCCTTCTCCACCAATTACAAGAATATTATACTTTAAACTAGTTGATGAAGTATTGATTCTATTACTTATTTGAACTTTTACTGATTGAGAAATAATTTCTTTGAATAAGTCTTTGGTAAAAAATCGATCCAGCTGAAATTCTTCTGAATATTTCTCAATTCTTTCAAGTACTTGTTTTTCAACTTGATAATTGCGAACTGGCAAATTATTTTCTTTTTTATATTCTCCAATTTGCAATGCTACATTAACTCTCTGAGATATTAATTCTATAATCGAGTGGTCAATTCCTTTAATTTTTTCTCTTAAATTGTCTAAATTTTGTATAAATACTATCACTACCTTAGTGCTATACAAATTTAAACATCGACATTTAATAATCTAATGGCATTCTTTTCTTTACTTTGCATATTGATTGATTCAATAACGCGTTTGGATTGTTTGGAAGCAAAATCAAAAATTTAGGTTGGAGGAGAGGTTGTTTAATATAAATATTAATTGAATTGTAATTATGGGAAATTTAATTCCTGACAAAGATAAAAGAATCTCTGGAGCAAATGAAATCGGGAATATCGGATTGTTATGAAGGATATGGAAACTGTTGAGAAGGGTAAATTATACAAAAAGAAAAAAAGATAAGTGTCATTGTTTAGTAATTTTTTGAATTTCAATTAGAGTTTGATGTCCTCTGACAATGTCTCCTATTGAGACTATCCCAATTAACTTTTTATTTGAATCTACAACTGGAGCTCTCTCAATATCAGCATCTAGTAATAATGTTAGTGCATCTCTGCCAGTTAGGCTCATCGATATATTAGGAATTTTAGTTTCCATAAAATCCTCAACAATATAATCCAGCCCTTCTTCTTTAATTATTAGAAGTTCTTCTTCAAATACCATACCAATGACGGTCAGGTCATCCGTTGATTGAATTACGGGAAAATCTCTTTTACTGCTTTCATCAAATATTTTCATCGATTCTGTAAGTGTCGTTTCTTTTGTTAAATACATTGTATCTTCTAACCTTGTCATCACGTCCCCAACAGTGTATCCCTCATGTTGATCATATTCTTTAAGATGTCTAAGAATGATTGCATCTCTACCACGGATCTGTCCTTTATAGAGAGACCTATGCCCTGAAAAAATATATGAAGAGATGTTGACTAGCAATATTGGAATTATGAGATTCGGTAAGCCTGTTATCTCAAGAATTAAAAGAACAGAAGCAACAGGTGTTTTAGTTGTCGCAGCATGTGCCCCACTCATCCCAATTATTGCCCAAGCTGCAATTTCATTTGGATCATTAAATTGTAAAATTGTGGAAAAAAATAAACCTGTCAATGCACCAATAAATAAGCTTGGGGCGAAAATCCCCCCGGGATAACCAGCACCCAATAATGCAGTTGTTGCAAGGATCTGAATAAAAATCATGATAATTAAAGTTTGATTTGTCTGTGAGCTGTCAATGAGATTATCAATTTCCTCAAATGGAGTTATACCCCTCAAGACATAAAAATCAGATATAAATAATCCACCCAGAGCGATGCTCATGAAGAAGAAAATGTAACCATATATCATTTGTTTCTGCACAGAAAAGCGTTCCGACATTTTGTCAATATAAATATAATAAATCTCAATAAATAATCTACCAATTAGTCCAGTTATCACCCCGAGTAATAAGGCGAAAAATGCATTTTGAAAATTGGGTTGAAGAAAAGCATTTGATCTACTGATAAAATGAAAACTAAAATCTAAAAAATTCAATCCATTCACGAATTTAACAATCGTAGCTGCAGTTACAGCAGCTACAACACTGGATAAGAATGCAGCCATTAACATCGAATGATCTGAATCTTCTTTGTAAGGTACCTCCGCTGAGAATACTGCAGAACCGAATGGTGCTTGAAATAATGCTCCCGTCGATGCTGCACTGCCCAGAGTTATGGCTTGATGACGATAAGCTTCTGGAACTTTAGCTAATTCAACAATTTTCGAAGCAATAGAACTTCCGATAATTAATGCAGGACCTTCTCGACCAACAGGCATCCCTGAGCCCAATACAAGACTTGAACTCACAAATTTTTTCCCACCAACTTCAATTGGAATAGTTTCCTCACTATGTTTTTTAGTTAAAACGTATGAAATACCATTTTGTTTGGGATCCTCAAATTCAATTCTGTTTAATAATAATATTACAAAAGCTGCAATTGTCATAATAACTAAGGGATTGATCTCTAATAAAATTCGTGAAAAAAGGATGATAATCATATGAAATATAGACATAACAGCCCCAACAACAATACCAATTGCCAATGCAATTGGAAACCATTGACGAATGTGATTTTCAAAGGTTTCTTCTTCGGATTGTCTTCCTGCTGTTAATATCCGAGAAATGAGATTATCCATAAATCAGCTAAAAGTTCTATATACTCACTTTATATTAAATTATCTAATACATTATTGTTCAGAAATTCTCCAATACAATTTTAAGAATGGTTAATGCACAAAAGTAGAATTCTTACTTTCTGTTCCTTAATTTATTATCCAACTCTTGTAGCGAATATACATCTATTCCTACTTCAAAAAATAATTTCTCTTGATTGTGATAAAGTTCACATTTTCTCTCTTCAATACATTGTTGAGGAGATAATTCATGTGCCCTTGAACATCTTAATTTTTCAATATGATGACATTTTGAAGTCTCTTGAACTTCTTCCGAAATTATTGGAAAATTATAATAAAGCATCAGCTCATTCATTTTGAAATGAATTTCTTGATAAAACCTACGAGCCACTATTTATAGATAAAACAAGAGGAAATTTAAAGTCAATTATAGAATTAATCAGAACATAAAAGATAATCCAAATTTTTAACTGACAATGTTATATTCTATAACGAGATAATTTTCTGTGTGCAAATTTAAGCAATCTGATTTTTGTTTTAGTGAATGGAGGGTATTTGAAAAACTTGATTTTTAATTTTTCAGAAGTTCTATCTAATATGCCACCTGTTTCAACCATCGCTCTTCTATGTGTAAATTCATTAAAAGTATATTTACCACCGTAAGCACCAAATCCCGAATCACCTATTCCACCAAATGGAAGGCCAGGATGGAGATAATACACCACTGAATCGTTAATCATTCCCCCTCCAAAATTGGTATTTTGTAAAATTTGATTTTTTACATCCTTATTCTTTGTATAAATATACAATGCTAAAGGCCGTGGCCGACTTTCAATATAATCTATGGCCTCTTCAAGTGAGTCATATGTAATGATCGGCAAAATTGGACCAAAAATTTCATCTTCCATGAGTTTTGATTCATATGTTACATTATCAACTAATGTGGGTTCTATGTATAAATCATCAGGATTTGTATTACCACCAATTACAATTTCGTCATTATCATTGCCTTGGATCAATTTCTCAAGGCTACCATAATGTCTTTCGTTGATAACTCTAGCATAATCAGCGCTCTTCGAGGCATCTTCTCCAAAGAAATTAGAAAGTTGAACCTTCATTTCTGATACCAAATCGTCTTTTATTTCTTTATGCACCAATAAATAATCAGGAGCCATGCAAGTTTGTCCGTTGTTAATGAATTTCATAGCAATGATACGCTTAGCAGCTAATTTTAAATGAACATCTTTATCAACAATTGTAGGTGATTTTCCTCCAAGTTCAAGAGTAACCGGAATTAAATTTTTAGCTGCAACTTGATAAACAGAACGTCCTATTTCGGTTCCTCCAGTAAAAAATATGTGATTCCATTCTTTTCTTGCAACAAGCGCCTTTGATACTTCAACTCCACCCTCTGTGACATGAATATAAGATTCCTCAAAGTTATTATTAATTAGTTCCGCAATAACTTTTGAAGTATTTGGAGCATATTCAGATGGTTTCAAAATTGCAGTGTTCCCACCAGCAATTGCACCAACTAAAGGAGCTATTACTAATAAAAATGGATAATTCCAAGGTCCCATAATTAAGGTAACTCCTTTAGGAACTTGTTCTGTGTAAGATTTATTACCAAACATAAATATTGGACTTCTCACTTTTTTGGGTTTCATCCAGGTTTTTAATCGTCTGGAAATAAATGGAGGTTTTAGTTGAAGTACCCGCTCCAGAGAATAATCTATTTCTGTAATAACACCCCCTGTTGTGAAAGTAACAACATATTCGGATCTCCGCAAATCAGACTTTATAGCATTATTAATCTGTTTTTCATTATCCAAAATAAGCTTTCTTAATTTTTTAAGTTGAGTTTTTCTGAACTCAAAGCTTCTTGTTTGGCCAGATTTATAGAATGCCTTTTGTAAATTTATTAAATCATCTAAACGTTTAGAAAAATCGGTATTGGTCCCATCTACCTGTTTTTCATGTTTCAATTTTTCATTTACAGTTTCCATATTTGCAATCTAATTGGTATAATATTAAACTATTCTAAATGGGAATTTTTTATGAATAAATATTGTAAATTGAAAAGAATCAAAGAATATTCGTAATTTGAATATTCTATTAATCTTCTTTTCAAACCTATCTTTATCCTTAGCCAAACAATTGTATAATGACTGATTAAACAATGATTATGCAAGTCAATGATACATTCAAAGAATTTGAATTATTAAATCAAGATGAGAAAATTATCAAATCTTCTGAATTGAAAGGTACTCCTTTCATTCTGTTTGCTTATCCCAGAGCATCAACACCGGGCTGTACAAAAGAGGTTTGTTCAGTTAGAGATCACTACCAAGAGATATTGGATAAGGGATTCAAGGCATTTGGAATTAGTAATGATAAACCTGCAAAAAACAAAAAATTTGCTGAAAAGTATAACTTACAATACGATCTTCTATGTGACATAGATAGTAGCTTTCTTGAATCAATAGGTAGTTATGGTGAGAAAAAAATATACGGGAAAACATCTATGGGAACATTTCGTTATACGTTTATTGTAGATAAAGATTACAAAGTTAGAAAAATTTTCAAGAAAGTTAAAACAGATATTCATGCTGAAGAAATACTTAGCGCAATAGAAGATCTAGGATTATGAATTGTTAGATTTTATTAAATATTTAGTAATTTCTAATTTTAATATTTAGTAATTTTATTCGATATATATTTTTTCTCCACCGATCATCATGCCATGGAGTCTTCCTCGGTTTTCGGGTAACATTGTGAAATACACATGAATTGTTGTGCCCATTAAGAAATATACAAATATAGCGAAGTGTAGAAATCTTAACGTTATACCCACAAAATCAATAAATGGAGTTACCATATTCATGGATAAAGTCCCAATAATTCCAATAGTGTCTGGAGAAACTTGTTCATAAAGAGCAAACCCGGTTATTGAAATGAAGATTAACATCACAATATTTCCAAATGCCAGTAATTTCTGAGTTGGGTGATATTTCATGACATATTTCTTTTTTATTGGGTCATAGAAATCATAATGTGGGTATTTTGAGTCTGGAAGAATTTTTAGAGCACACATTAAAATGATAAACAGATCCAATAAATCTCGTGGTGTTGGAATGAGTTCTTTGAGTTTCTTTTCAAAGGCAATAATCACAAAATAAACATAAATACTCCAATAAACGATGAAAAAACCAAGATAAAGATGTAAGTTCTGAGTAAATTTATATCCACCAAATGGATATTTAGATAAAGAAATCTCTAATCCGGTAATAAATAATAAATTCATACATATTAAATTTACTAAATGTTGGATTCTATGTGGTGTGGTATATCGATATGCTATAACGAATTTTTTCTCTTGTTTAATAATTTGGTGCTGGGGTGTTTCTAATACTTGAACCATTAATTTTCTCCTCCTTCTGAATCAGATGAGTTTTGCCTTGTACTTGAATCTGCATCGACCTCAAAAGTCTTGATTCCATGAATCAATGTATTCCATCTTTCCTTAAATTTTGGGGAGGTTACAATATTACTATCGATCAATCGTGATCCATGTTCAAGGGGTCTTAGTTTTTGACGTACAATGTAATGAGTTAAGGCAAAGAATACTGCGAATATCATTGCACCAAATAAGACATATTCCTTGATTTCTTGCCAATTTATAACATCTGGAGACTCAATTTCAACAATTGATCCAATATCTGTAAACTGGACATTAAAGAAATATGGCTGACGTGTTGTTTCATGATTTTCTTCTGAAGCAAAAGTTAGAAAGGTAGAAGACCCATTTGAAAATATGATATCTGGGCTGGTTTGATCTTCTGTGTTAAAGGCCCTCAGTGCTTCAATGTATATCAAATCATCATTAAAAATAACCTCACCAAATAAATCATTTTGATCATCAATTTCAGGGGCAGCTAGACCCTTAAATGTTGCATCTACTGAGCGTAAGGTTTTTTCGGTTGGATTAATGTAAAAAATCCAGGTGTCATGATTGGTTTCCATACATTCATCTGCTGAAGCGTCAAATTCGATTGCTATCCAAGATTTAGTCGTCGTACCCAATAATAGATAGATGTGTGTCTCATTATGGGCAAATTTAGCGAAACCCCCCAATCCAAACTCGGTTAAATTAGCAAAAGTTGTAATTTCATCCCAAGAATCAGAAATTTTGTCATCCGAAATACTGAAATCTAAATCTGGATAGGTTGGTGCAATCAATACTACATCATTGGCTGCAGTAGGGGTAGTGAATAACAATGTAATTAGGAATGCCTGAACTATCAGTAAAACCAACCTGTTGGTGGTATTTGATTTTGTCATATTAGCTCCTCTAGCCAATATAGTCAAGGTAGAACAAAGTATAGTAGAGAAGTATGAAACCGACTGTTGCAGCCAGAATTACTCCAAAAGTAGCCATTGCAGCAATGGAGATAAAATCAAATAATTTACCTACTGTGCTTTTTGGAGCAGTGATGTCCATATTTTCAAAACCAAAGGATTTACTAGTTACTTGTAATCCACATTCATAGCAGAATTTTGCATATGATGGCATTAATTTTCCACATTTGTTACACATTGAATTAGTGTCCAAAGAAGTTGAGTCTATTGTGCTCATTTGTTTCTCGAATAAGTATTCGTTTCATTATTAAAAAGAATTATGCTATTTTGTCTATCTTTTGTATGATTTTTCAATACTTATTTTACAAGACTAATTTTATTCATCATTAATCTATTTTTACATTAAAAAAATGTATAATTGTAGAATTTAATATGTATTTTTGAGCTTTTGAAAGAAAATAATAATGGATTAGTACAACGCGTACATTCGAAATATGATTATTGATACAAATGTTCACTTTTTTGTCCGAAATTTAATTTTTTGTATTTTTTTACGAAATTATAATGCGATGTGCGAATTGTCTTCAATAAATTGTACACCCATCTAGTTTGTGAATTAATAATCAGTAAATTGATAATGTGTAAAAATTATCATTACAACAGCGTATTTTTTTGCCCATTGATGATTTTTTGTTTTTTATGTTAATTTATACCCTAATGTGTGATTAGTTTTCAGAATTTTGTACAACTATCTTGCTTGCGATTAAAGATTTCTTAAATTGATTATATAGTAATAATATTAATTTAATTATCTAATTGTTGAACAAATCATCAATTTTATTTTCGTAAAAAGTAACCTGGTTAAAAATGAGAAAGTTGATTTGTGGTCACTATACCACCATTATATTCATTTCCGAAAACGAAATCCATATTATGAAGTAGTAATGAAAATAAACGTATATCTCAAATTTCTCTCAAATGTTGAAAATTAATGCCTGAACTATCAGTAAAACCAACCTGTTGGTGGTATTTGATTTTGTCATATTAGCTCCTCTAGCCAATATAGTCAAGGTAGAACAAAGTATAGTAGAGAAGTATGAAAC